>JAJEDS010000063.1 GCA_022821365.1 Dehalococcoidia bacterium
GGGGCAGTGGCGGAAGTAGCGGAAACGGGCGTTGGCCAGGGTGTCAGTTAACTTTTGTGAACGGGATTGAAATAAACTGAACACTTTGGGCGCCGGGGCTGCCAAACCCTTTATTTTCGTCATGGGGCGGGTCGATAATGATTGCGTTGTCAGGCTTTCCAGCGTTTCCCGCCCTAGAAACCTGGGGGCATCCCTCACCATTGCCCGGGTCTTTACCGAAAGGTTGGCCCACGAGGGAATGCTGCCGCTGCGGATTTGACGTAGCTCTCTGCAAGCAGCGCGGGCCGGAGTGACGGGGTGTTTAAGTCCCTCGTTCCCGGTCCGGTCCCAAGGGTTGGAGTGTTAAGCCCTTCTCCCTTGGGACAGTCCGGCGGTAGGAGTGTTTAAGTCCTTCTTCCCCGGACGCCGTTCAGCGGTTCGGAGCCGATCCCTCCGGTCGTTGGGAACCCGTTCGGTGATGGGAACTGACTACTCCTTTCATTGGGCATCCGCCAGGTGGTGGAGGTTGATCGCCTTCTCTGCCAGGCGTCGGGGACGGAGCGTTTAGCGGCGCTTCGTTCTAACCTAGGTTGAAGCGTTGGCGCGACTTGTTCGCGGCGCCCCAGCCTGTGTTTCCTGCGTCCTTGTGACATTTCCTGCTCCTTTCGACAGCAACCGCTGCCCTCAGTTTAGGAGCGGAATTCTCACTTAGCCACCTGTACGAAATTCCGGGTCCACCTCAGTCCTTATTGGGGCCGTTAGGTTGAACACGCTTTCTCGTATGCTGTGTCAACATCTCCAGTATGGCTCACTCAATCATAAACCCCAACAGCCCCTGGTTAAGCGCGCCGTGCATCGTGGCCACGAGGCCATCGGAATGCTCACCCTCATCAACCTGGCAGGAGATTTCCACAACTCCTCCCGTGGGAGCTTTCAGTGTTTCAACTTGCCAGGCAGCACAGTTTATCAACAGAACAAAACCATCATCAGACCCAGAGAGCGCCTGGCGACTGAACCGGCGCGAAAGTTCCGCCGCACCCGCCTCTGCCTCCGCGAGTTCTGCGTACCACAGCGAAAAAGCGACCCGCGTGAGGTCGGGTGACGGACGACTGTACACAGCGCTCAAAGCCTCCCAGTTGCCCACGTCGCCTCGCCCCTCCGGTTGCTCAAGCGGCACCGCCAGCCCCATACTCCGGCTGAATTCTTCCCGTCCGGGCACAGACTGCCGGTCCAGGATCGCCGCAAATAACGGGTCCGGTGCGAGGGACGACAGATCGCCAAAGGCCGCGTGGTCCATGAGGCTTGAAGCCTCTCCCGCCCGTGATGCCAGGAGTTCCTCCATTCTCTCCTCGCTCGGCGCTGTAATCAGGCTCTGCTCCTGGACCAGCACATTCCGCACGTCGCTGTCGAGTGTTATTTTGTGAAGCCAGTCCGAATCCGGCCTAACATCTTCGGGCAAGGTCAAATACTCAACACCCAAGTGGCTGCGCTTCTCGTACCCAAAGTCAAGGAGCTTCCTGTTGATCCAAGCCGTGTCAAATCTCCCGAGAAGTATTTGGACGTTGAATGTCCCAAGCAGGATATTAACCTCGGCGTCTTTCTCGGGATTAGCGCCCGTCTCGGCCATGGCCCCTGTATCCCAAGCACCAAAGCCGAAGGTCTCGTCCCAGTCGGGGTAGGAATGCCACATCGAGAAGTGCATCGCGTTTTCGGGCACGCCACTGGTGGCGGCGTAATAAGCCTCTTGTTGTTCGCGAGTCCACGATTCCCATTCTTTCCCGGTCCTGGCAGGTTGTATGTCCGCGAGCGCAAGGGCGCGCGCGCGGTTTGAGAACCACACGCCGGAATCGGCGACGCTGGCCGGTAGCACCGCCATGACGTCAACCAGCCAGTCAAGCTCCTCCACTTCCAAAGGTGCAAGAGTGCCTTTGACTATTGGTTGGGGCAGAGCCGCGTCCCCGCTACCTTCCGGGTCTCCCCCTGGGCAGGCGACCGTGGCCAGGGTCGACAAGACCAATAGTAGTAGTATTGCTTTCATGTTCCACCTAATTTTAAAGGGGCAGGCCCCAGCGAGAGGCCTGCCCCGGTATGGTCGCCGTGCCGGGTTCTACCGGGTTGTTGTTAGGGAGCTGACTACCTGCTTAAGGGTTTCCTCGGTTTGCGTGCCCGTTATGCTGCCAGCGACGTAGAGGAAGCCGTCGTCATGGGGCCACATCAGCTCGACGATTGCGTAGTCCCTGCCGGCCTCACTCCCGTACTCAACCCTCTCCCCTTCAACACCAGAGAAAGCGGCTGCGGTACCGTTAATGAGTCCAGCGGGGTCGGGTACTTGCATCACGGAAATCCACTGCTTGGCGCTCTCATCTGTGGCTATGTGCCAGTACTGGTCAACGGCGATGGACTTGCCGTCCTTCTTGCTCCCTTCCACGATGTAGGCTTGGAGCGTCATTCCGGCAGGAAGATTGCCCGGGGTAACGATCGTGTATCCGGCTTCCTGCTCGGCCTGGGCTTTGTCGGTAGTCACCAACGGCCCGGGCCGGTCGTTCCCATCGGCTGCTGCCACCGAGTAACCCACCACGCCGATTACGCCGACAGCAAAGGCAATCACCGACAAGACAATTCTGGCCAATATATTTCTAGTCATATCTGCGCCCTCCAAGTGTAAATGCGTGTCCCCAGCAAGGTCTAGTGGACTTGCCAGTCGGTATAGTGCTCCATTATGTTCCTGAAAGACATGCCCCAAGAGCAGGGCCTATTAGGCCAATGGGGAACTGCCATCTTTTGGGCCACATTGAGGTTCTTGTCGTCAGCCTTGAAGTCGTTGTACTCCCAGGTAATGCGCCAGGGGTGGTTCAGGCTACTATTGAGGGTGACGCCACTCCACATACTTCCCAAGAGGGTGTTGTTCCCGGCCTCAGTGGTGATCAGGGTCTTGTAGAAGCAGGACTTCCCGTCCGTGGTACTGCGGTATTTGTAATAACCGTGGGACAATTTGGCGTAGGTCGCTCCCGGGTAGGCGCTCGTGCCCTTGAGTATAAAC
>JAJEDS010000130.1 GCA_022821365.1 Dehalococcoidia bacterium
GGGTTCGCCTTCGATACCGAGACCACCAGCCTGGACCAGATGCGGGCCGAGTTGGTGGGCCTGAGCTTTGCCACCGAGCCGGGCCGAGCCTGGTATGTTCCGGTGGGCCACCGGGAAGGCTCACAACTGCCCCTTGAAGAGGCGCTGGCCCAAATGAAGCCGCTGCTGGAGGACCCGGACCTGGCCAAGAGCGCGCACAATGCAACCTTCGACATGATGGTGCTGGCCAACTATGGCATCAATGTCCGAAACGTGGACTTTGACACAATGGTGGCCGCCCACCTGCTCAGCCGGAACCAGCTGGGGCTGAAGAACCTGTCGCTGGACGTGCTGGGCGTGGAGATGAAGCTGATTACCGATCTGATCGGAAGGGGCGCGCGCCAGAAGACCTTTGACCAGGTGCCCATCGAGGACGCCACGCCCTACGCTGCCGCCGACGCCGACATGACCGTCCGGCTGCGGGGCCGGCTGGAACCGTCCATTGAGCAGCAGAACCTGTCCGCGCTGATGCACGACATTGAAATGCCGCTGACCCCGATACTGGTGCAGATGCAGCGGCAGGGCATCAAGGTGGACGAAGGTTCGCTTCACGAAATGTCCCGCGACCTTAACGAGCATATGCAGCGGACGGAACTGGAGCTTTACGAGACCATCGGCCACACGGTCAACATCAATTCGCCGCAGCAGTTGAGCGACCTGCTGTTCAACGAACTGGGCCTGCCCAAGACCCGGCGCACGAAGACCGGCTATTCCACCGACGCCAACGCCCTGGAAAATATGCGGGGCTTCCATCCCGTGGTGGACAAGATCCTGGAGAACCGCCAGGTCTCCAAGCTTAAGTCCACCTACGTGGATACTTTGCCGGAACTGATCAACCCGAACACGGGACGCATCCACACCAGCTACAACCAGGTGGGTTCGGCCACAGGGCGCATGTCCATCAGCGACCCGAACCTGCAGAACATTCCCATCCGCACGGAGATGGGGAAGCGGGTGCGGAGCGCCTTCATCGCCGAGGGGGCGCCGGAGTGGGTGCTGTTCGCCGCCGACTACTCGCAGATTGAACTGCGGGTGCTGGCCCATTTGTCCCAGGACCCGGAACTGCTGGAGGCCTTCCGCCGCGGCGAGGACATCCACGCCGCCACCGCGTCGTTGATGAACGACGTGCCCATCAACGAGGTTACCGCCGACCAGCGCCGGGTCGCCAAGGTGCTTAATTTCGGCGTCATTTACGGCCTGTCCGCCCACGGCATTTCCCAGCAGACGGAATACTCCCGGGAGGACGGCGCCAGGTTCATCGAGACCTACTTCAGCAAGTACCCGCGCATCGCCGGCTACCTGGAGGAGGTGAAGGCCAAGACCCGGCAGACCCAGTACGTGGAAACCCTGTGCGGCCGCCGCCGTTTCGTGCCCGACGTGAACTCCAGCAATTTCAACGTCCGCGGCGCCGCCGAGCGCATGGCTATCAACATGCCCATCCAGGGCACCGCCGCCGACATAATGAAGCTGGCCATGATCCGGGTGCACGACCGCCTGCAGCGGGAGAACCTGCGGGCGAAAATGCTATTGCAGGTGCACGACGAACTGGTCTTCGAGGTGCCCCGGGAGGAGATGGAGGACCTGCAGGCCCTGGTCTTCGACGAAATGCCGGCGGCCATGGACCTGGACGTTACCCTGAAGGTGGAGGCCAAGTGGGGGGTAAGCTGGGGGGATATGGAGTAGGCTGGTTCCGGGCGACTCAGTCCATCCGGTGTCTAATTCCAAATCAATGACCATTCCCATGGGCAGAACCGACGTGCAAGCCAAAATAATCGGGGAAAACGAAACCCGCGAATATACTTTTCTGGTTGTTACCGGGGCTACTCACGTTGCTTTGCCTCTGGAGGAAATCGAGGCGCTGGGTCTGCGCCCCGCCGGGGGCAAGCTCCGGATGCGAAACGCAACGGGAATTGTGGAGTTGGACAGCTATCTCTTCAGCGGTGAACTGTTGGGGCGGTGGTTCGGCGGGATTATTGTACCCGCGTCCACTCCGTTGATCGGATACGAAGCCCTGGAAAACCTGGGGTTCAGGGTCAACCCGGTAATCCGGGAAATCGAACCTGTTCCCGATGATGTGATTCACCCACCCTTCCTGCTATAACCCCAACCTTTAGCACTTGGCAGGGCACTAATCAACAAGGAACCCGGAGGCAACCCGTTGGAATTGCTGCGCAGCCTTATTTTCGTACCCGGCAACCGGGCCAATATGCTGGAGCGGGCCCTGGGTTTTGACGCCGACATCATTATGGTGGACCTGGAGGACTCGGTGCCGCCGGGGGAGAAGGTTGCCGCCCGGGACGTTGCCGCGGAATGGATTCCCAGGCTGCGCCAGGCGGGGCAGCGGGTGATGGTGAGGGTCAACTCACTGGATACCGGCCTGACCCGGGACGAACTGGGCGCAGTCATATCCCCCGATCTGTACGGCGTCAGCGTGGGGAAGACCGAGTCGGCGGGAGACCTGCGGGAAATTGAGGGAATCATCTCCCCGCTGGAAATAGGCGCTAACCTGGAAGCCGGGCACGTAAACCTGATTCCTTGGATAGAGAGCGCGAAGGCCATAGTCAACGTCAACGAAATGGCGGCCGCCCTGGTACGCACCGTGGCCATCGCCTTCGGAGCCGAGGACTATACCAACGATATGGGCATCCAGCGCACCGACGACGGGGAAGAGGTCTATCACGCCCGCAGCGCCGTGGCCATCGCCGCCAGGGCCGCCGGGATTGCTTCCCTGGACAGCCCTTACGTGGCCTTCCGCAACCCCGCGGGCTTGAGAAAGGATGCGGGGGTGGCCCGCCAGATGGGCTATACCGGCAAGTTTGCCATCCACCCTGCCCAGGTTGAAACTATCAACGAGGTGTTCAGCCCCAACCCTGAAGACGTGGCCTACGCTCGCCGGGTGATGGAGGCGTGGCAAGAGGCCGAGGCCAACGGGCGCGGCTCCCTGTCGCTGGACGACAAGATGGTGGACGTGCCGGTGGTGAAGCGGGCCCAAAACCTGCTGGCCCTGGTGGACGAAATCGACAAACAGCTGGCCGCACGGGGCAGGGGTTAGCCCGCTGTGGGAAAGTACGCTCCCTCCCCAATACCTCCGGCCAGCACCAGTGTGTAAGAATGGCCGCCGACAGCATCATTCTTGAAGGAATGCGCTTCTACGGCTACCACGGGGTGAACCCCGAAGAAAAGGCTCAGGGTCAGAGTTACCTGGTGGACCTGGAAGCCGAGGTGGACCTGGCCCGCCCCGGAAATACCGACGGCCTTGAGGACACGGTAAGCTACACCCACCTGTATCGCGCAATCAGGGCCATCATGGAGGGGGAGTCCCGCAACCTGCTGGAGCGTCTGGCCCAGGAGATTGCAGACTGCCTGCTGGCAGACTTCCCGCTGGAAGCGGTAACCGTTACCGTCAAGAAGCCCAACCCGCCCATCAAGGGCTCTTTCATCGAATACGCCGCAGTCAGGATTCACCGCCGGCGGGAGGGCGGTTGAACGTCCAGCCAACGACTTCCCATCACTTCATAGGGGACCTTTGATGCAGAACCGCGACACCACCGCAGCCTTCAACTACCACGAGTCCACCAAGCTGGCCTACATCAACCTAGCCACCAAGCCGCCCCTGTACAAGACCTACTCGGGCCTGCCGGCCGTACCACTGCCGGCCGAATTTCCAGCGCCGGAAATGCCCGCCCTGGAGGCTATCGGCACTTACGAAGCCACGGGCGGCGGCGACCCTTCGCTGACCACGCTGACCCAGTTGCTGTACCACTGCGCCGGCGTAACCCGGGTGGGCAATTTCAGGGTTGCCGGGGAAGTCCATTTCCGGGCGGCGGCGTCCGCCGGCGGCCTTTACCCGGTGGAGACCTACTTGGTCTGCCGCGACCTGGAGGGGCTGGACGCCGGTATCTATCACTTTGGGCCGGACACTTTCCAGTTGACCTGTCTGCGGCAGGGTGACCACCGCGGACGCCTGGCCCGGACGGCGGGTGGTGACGAACGCATTGCTGAAGCTCCACTTACTATCGTCTTCACCACCGTCTTCTGGAGAAGCTCCTGGAAGTACCGCACCCGGGGGTATCGCTATTGCTTCTGGGACAACGGCACGGTGGCCGCCAACCTGCTGTCCGGGGCAGCCGCCGCCGGCCTGCCGGCCAGGGTGGTCAACGCCTTTGTGGACAGGGATGTGGATGAACTGCTCGGTATTGACGGCGTGGGCGAGGCGTCCACCTGCCTGCTGGCCGTGGGCAGCCCATCCGGGGAGGCTGCCGCTGCCCCTTCCGCCGCCCTCGGGCCGGTGGGCGGCGAGTCCGTCATAACTGCGCCGGGGGAGATTGACTACCCTGACATTCGGGAGACTCACGCTGCCACCCTGCTGGCCAATGCTACAGCAGTTGAAAATTCCCGCGGGGCGCTGGGGATTTCAGCCCCGGCACCTGACGGGCCCTTATTCCCCTTTCCGGATGGGGCGGCTTCGGCGCCGGAGTCGCGGCCTTTGGGCCAGACCATTCGTGAGCGGGGTTCGACGCGCCGCTTCGACCACGTACCCATATCCCTCGCTCAGCTTGGCGCCGTCGTCGGTTCAGCCACCGGCGGCGTGCCGGCGGACTTCCTGGGCGGCCCGGGGGACAGCCTGCTGGACCTGTACCTGATAGTCAACGCGGTGGATGACTTGCCCAGCGGCGCCTACTACTATTCGCCCAGCCGGAAGGGCTTGTACCAGCTGAAGGAGGGAGAGTTCCGGCAGGAGGCGGGGCACCTGGGGTTCGAGCAAGCCCTGCCCCATGACGCTTCGGCGGTGGCCTTCTTCATGGCCGACCTGGGGCCCATACTGGAGCGGTACGGCAACCGGGGGTACCGCGCCGCGCAGCTTGAGGCTGGCATTGTGGGCGGGAAACTCTACCTGGCCTGCCATTCGCTGGGTCTGGGGGCAAGCGGCTTGACCTTCTACGACGACGAGGTTACCGAGTTCTTTTCGCCCCACGCCGCCGGCAAGGCCGCCATGTTCGTTGTTCCCATCGGCGTGACGGCGGCAGTGAACCGGGTCAGGCCCTTCCGGTCCAGAATCGCCATGACCCTAGACGCCCAGTCGAGAACGTCCACCCGGCAGTGAACGCGCCCCGAGGATGCCGGCTAATGGGGCCCCGGCGATTGTACCGGGCGTGGGAGCGTCATATTGAGCCCTTGGCGACCATTTGCCACAGAGACGCTGAGTACTCGGTGGTTCCCAGAGGCGCTCTGTGCATTCCCGTATGCTCTGCGTCTCTGTCGTAAATGAAACGTTTAGAGTGCGATTGCCCTGTCCAAGCTCGGCCAAGTTGACATTGAAACGGGCCGTAGTATATATTCCTGAAAATCCCGGATTACCTGTCCCGGCCCGGCTTCCGAAATCCTGCGTATCTCGTGTTTTCATAGCTGCAATGCCGGTCTGGTTTAGTCGGGTTTTGTTGGTTCAATCCTGCTTCGCATTTTCCTGGCGGACTATTCTTCACCGGTGGTAACCGGATATCCGGCGCATTTCGTTAACGACCGCATCTGGCGGCCTACGTGCGCTTGCTGAAGGGATTAGTTGATATGAGCGTTGACACCAGCAATGTCATTCTGGAGGTCGAGGACCTACACACCTACTTCTTCAACAGGACCAACACTGTTAAGGCAGTGGACGGCGTCAGCTTTTTCCTGAGACAAGGAGAGACCTTGGGTATTGTCGGGGAGTCAGGGTGCGGCAAGACCATGACCGCGCTGTCATTGCTGCGGTTGGTGCCCCAGCCAGCGGGCAAGATCATCAGCGGTTCAATCCGGCTGAACGGCGACGACATCCTTCAGAAGAGCGAAGATGAAATGCGCCAGATCCGGGGGCGGCAGATCTCCATGATTCTGCAGGACCCGCAAACTTCGCTGAACCCCGTATTCACCATCGGCAACCAGTTGATGGAAGCGCTGGGGATGGCGCGCAAGGAAAGCCACAAGAATATGATCGGGCGGGCGGTGGACGCCCTGCGCAACGTTAACGTGGCGGCCCCGGAGCGGCGTCTGGAAGACTTCCCCCACCAGATGAGCGGCGGTATGAAACAGCGGGTGGTGGGCGCCATCGCCCTTTCCTGTGAGCCAGGGGTAATCATCGCCGACGAGCCTACCACCGCTCTTGACGTGACCATTCAGCTTCAGTATCTGCGGCTGCTGAAGGACATTCAGGCCGAGACCGGGTTGGCCATCATCTTCATCACCCACGACTTTGGCGTGGTTGCCCGCATGTGCGACCGGGTGGCGGTAATGTACGCCGGCCGGGTGGTGGAAAACGGCCCGGTAAGGGAGATCTTCAACGAACCATCTCACCCGTACACCAGGGCCCTGATAGACTCGGTGCCCAAGCTGGAAGAACGGACCGAACGACTGTACTCCATCGAAGGCCAGCCGCCCCTGCTTTCCAACCTGCCGGAGGGTTGCCGCTTTGCCGCACGGTGTGAGTTCGCCCGAGACAAATGCCTGGAAGCCTACCCCCCTTCCTACACCGTCAAGGAAGGCCATACCGCCGACTGCTGGAGGTTGGACGAATCATGGTAACGACCAATGGAGACACTCCCCTGATTCAGGTGCAGAACCTGAAAAAGTATTTCCCGGTTACCAAGGGGCTGATCCTGATGAAGACCATCGGCTACGTGCAGGCGGTGGACAGCATCAACTTCAGCATTCACCAGGGCGAAACCCTGGGCCTGGTGGGCGAGTCGGGATGCGGCAAGACCACCAC
>JAJEDS010000073.1 GCA_022821365.1 Dehalococcoidia bacterium
CCCGACAGATCCAGGGACACCCACAGGTAGCCGATTTCTTTCAGGGCTGCCGCAATTTCCTTACGATGGGCAAAGGCCAGTTCCATCTCGGCCTCGCCCACCTCGACGCGGCAGTGGTTCTGGTGGTGGCGGGCCCGTACCTCCCGAAGTCCAAGGCTCTTGAGGTAGTCTTCCGCCCGTTCAATCATCGAAAGGTTTTGCAAGGTTACCGGGGTGCCGTAGGGTATGCGCGAGGAAAGGCAAGGCTGGGCCGGCTTGTCCCATACGGGCAGGTCCAGGCCCTTCGCCAGGCGGCGCACAGCTTCCTTGTCTAGGTTCGCTTCCACCAGGGGACTGCGGACCCGGTTTTCAGCTGCCGCCTGGAGGCCGGGCCGGTAATCACCCAGGTCGTCCAGGTTGGCGCCGTTGGCGACCCACTGGAAGCCTTCCCTTTCGGCGAGGCTGCACAACTCGGCGTATAGCTCTGTCTTGCAGAAATAGCAGCGATTTGGGGCGTTGGCAGCATAGCCTTCCCGTTCCATTTCAGAGGTGTTGATGGTCCGGTGGTTGAGGCCAAAACGCTGGGCAAGTTCCGTCGCTCCGGCAAGTTCCCGCGCTGCCAGCGCCGGAGAAACGGCGGTGACGGACAGGGCGCACTCCCCCAAGGCCCGGTGAGCGGCCACAGCCAGCAGCGCGCTGTCCACGCCACCCGAATAGGCGACAATCAGCGAACCCATTTCCCGCAAAATGGTTTCCAATTTCTGCAGGTCATCGAGGGCAATGGAGGCGTCCTGGGGGGCGGCTTTTGCCATTATTCCGGTCCGTTTGCTACCATTTGAATAACTGATTGAGTGGTTTCAGTCTTTGACATTATACCAGCGAGTTGAGGCGAGGAGTTCGGGTTGACAGTACAAAGCATCAGCGCAGTGACTTTGGGAGTGCGCGACATGGCCCGGTCCGTGGCGTTCTACGGGGACGGCGTCGGTTTAGAAATGTTATACGGTGGTGAAGGCGCCGGATTTACCAGTTTCAGGGTGGGTGACGGTTACCTGAACTTGATACTCACTGATAAATCCCTGGCTTGGTGGGGCAGGACCATTTTTTACGTTGACGATGTGGACCGGATGCACTCCAGGCTGGTTGGCGCCGGGCTGGTTACTGATTCGGAACCCGCCGACGCCCCGTGGCGAGAAAGGTACTTTCACATTACCGACCCGGACGGCCACGAACTCAGCTTTGCTCGTCCCCTGGACGGTGGGGGACACTGAGGAGGTCCCTGGCGTAGTGGAGCACGGTTACGGCGCCATACCTGCTATGGCCCGACAGCAGGTAGCCCTTCCCTTCGTAGAGGGCAATTGCCGGCTGAAGAGGCGTTATGGTGGAAAGAACCATTCTGCCGTAGCCTTGCTGACGGGCGAAGGCCTCCGCCGTTTCCAGCAACTTTCGGCCCAGGCCATTCCGGCGCCAATTGATATCCACCGCCATCCGGCGCAATTCGCAGGATTTGCCATCCTTCCGTTGCACCCCAACCATGCCAATAACCCGCCCGCCGGTTTCAACTACCCAAAAGTTGCTGCCGGGTTGCAGGTAGTTGCCGGCAATGTCTGCCAGGTCTCCCGCCAGGGAGTCGCGAATGTAGTTTTCAAGCTCGGTTTCAACCCCGGTCGAAAACTGGCGCTGTCCCTCAGCAAATAGGCGTCGGACGTCACCTGCATCTTCCTGGCGGAATTGCCTGATGGAGAACATCCAGGATCACCCGTCAACGCAGATTACACGTTTACCAGGAAGTTGATCACGTCGCCATCCTTGACCGGGTAAGTTTTACCCTCGGAGCGGAGGGCACCTTCCTTGCGGCCCTGGGCAATGTTCCCGCAGCGGCAAAGGTCATCGTAGGGGATTACCTCGGCGCGGATGAAGCCCCGAACAAAGTCGGAGTGGATGGCGCCGGCAGCCTGCTGGGCCGGAATGCCGCGGGGCACGCTCCACGCCCTGACCTCGTCGGGACCCACGGTCAGGAAGGAAACAAGGCCCAGGGTGCTGTAGCTGGCTCGTATCACCAGGTTCATGGCCGAGTCGTCCAGGCCCAGGTCGGCGCGGAATTCTTCGGCTTCCTCGTCAGACATTAACGCCAGTTCCGCCTCCAGCCTGGCGCTCAGGCATACTTCGCCCAGTTGATCTCCTTCGGGCAAGTCCAGTTCCAGCGACTCCAGCGAGGGCTCGGGGCCGTCTTCGTTGGTGTTGAAGACTACAATTATCGGCTTGCCCGTAAGAAGCTGATAGTTGATCAGGATGGCCGACTCGGAATCGGTTACCTGCTGCGCGCGGAGAGGAATTCCGGCTTCCAGGCCTTCCTTCACTTTCCTAATCGTCTCCAGTTGGCGGGTCATGGCGGGACGTTCCGCCGGCTTGGCCTTCTTCATACCGTCTTCCAGGCGTTCCACCGCCCGGTCCATAACTTCAAGGTCGGCAAAGGTCAATTCGCCAAGCATGGTTTCCACGTCCCGGCCCGGGTCGATAGTCTCCATGGGGTGCATGACTGAGGGATTGTCGAAGGCCCGCACCACCACCAGGAAGGCGTCTGCGCCCTGGAGTATATTGCGGTACTGGCCGACAATGCCCTGTGATTTGGCGAGGGACTCGGGGCCTGGCACGTCCCAGTACTTGATCTCCGCCGGCACCACGCGCCTGGGGTTGTACATGCCGGACAGCACTTCCAGCCTGGGATCGGGGACCTTCACCACGCCCAGGTGCATTTCAGTAGCAGACCCGCTGGCGCCGCTGGTGTCAGCGTGGCCGCGGGTCAAAGCGTTAAAGACCGTGGTCTTCCCCGACTGGGGAAGACCGATAATTCCTATGTCCATGGGTTAAGTATCCACCATCTCCTGTTCAGGTATTGTTCCTAGTCCCTCCCCAGTATCACCGTGCCGGTGGAGGACAGGGAACCGCCGGTGCCGTTGACCAGGGAAATTTTGGGGGCGTCGCTGCCGTCCTTGGCCTGGACCTGGCGGTCGCCGCACTCGCCGCGAAGCTGGCGGACGGACTCCACCAGCAGGAAGCTGCCGTACATACCGGGGTGGGTGTAGGAGAGGCCGCCGCCGGCGGTATTAAGGGGGAAATCACCGCCCGGAGCGGTGCGCTGATCGGCCACAAAGTCCGGAGCCTCGCCGGGGCCGCAGAAGCCCAGGCCTTCAAGGGACAGCATCACCGTGTAAGTGAAGGAGTCGTAAATGAGGGTTACGTCAACGTCGTCGTGGGTTACGCCGGCCCGCTGCAAGGCGTTGGGGCCGGTTTCCCGGGCAATCAGGGACGTGTAGGAAGGCATCTGGCTGATCAGGTTGTGGTCGTGGGCCTCGGCGGCACCCAGCAGCCAGACCGGCGCCTTCCGGCAGTTGGCGGCCTTCTCCGCAGTCGTTACCACTATGGCCGCGCCCGAGTCGGTAACCAGGCAGCAGTCGAACAGGTGGAAGGGCCAGGACACCCAGCGGGAGTTGTGGTAGTCGTCGAAGGACATGGGGGTGTCGTGCATCACTGCCTTGGGGTTGAGGTTGGCCCACTTGCGGGTGGACACGGCAATCTCGGCCATGGCCTGGCGGGTGCGGTCCTCGCCGAACTCGTGCATGTAACGGGTGCAGGCCATGGAGTAGTTAATGGGCTGGCCGATGAGGCCGTAGGGACTCTCGTACTGGGCCACCGGCAGGTTGGGGTCTGCGGGAACCCTGGCGCGGGTGGAGCGGCCGGCCTGGCCGTGGGTGATCAGCACCGTATCGCAGTAGCCGGCGCGAATGGCGGCGGCGGCGTGGGCGACGTGGATCACGAAGGACGAACCGCCCACCGAAGTGTTGTCGGTGAACCCGGGCTGGATGCCCATGTATTCGGCGGTGGCCAGCGTGGAAAAGCCGGCGGTAAGCAGGCCGTTGACCTCGGACTTGGCAATGCCGGCGTCTTCGAGGGCGTTATACGCCGCTTCGGCGTGGTGCTGCAGGGACGATTTGTTGGGGACGGTACCCATTTCGTCCGATTCCGCCACACCCACTATTGCGATGTCTCTTTCACGAGTCGAGCTTGACGTCATGTTCTGTAAATCCTCCTGACCGGTCCCAAAGGCGTGGGGTCCCGTGTTCGGAGAGATGTTACACTAATTCCGTCCCTAGGGACAATGGGAACAGAGTGCCAGCCACGGCCCTTCATTTAACGAGAGCCTGGCACTCAAAGTGCTAGAATGAAAGTAAGTTGGGCGGTAATGAGCCGCCAGGCAGTCACGGGAGGAACGGCATGCCCCGTAACTTTTGGATGATTACCTGTAACGAGGAGAACTTCAACATTACCCGGCAGATGGACTTCACCAGGCAGGGCTTGAAGTCGGAATACCGCCGTAAGGTGCAGCGAGTAGAGAAGGACGACCGACTGCTTTATTACGTGATGGGCATTCGCAAGTTCACCGCCACGGCCACGGTTACCGTTTCTTACAAGGAAGAAGACCCCGGGTACTGGAAGAACGAAGGAAGCGCCACATGGCCATACTTAATTGAAATCAAACCGGAATTGATTCTGGACGAAGAGCAGTACATAGAAGCAGGCTTGCTGGCCCACCGCCTGGACTACATTCGCCGCTGGCCACCCGAAAACTGGTACATGGCCTTCCAGGGGAACCTGCACCTGCTTCCTAAAGGAGATTTCTTCCTGATTGAGGAAGAAATGAAGAAGCTGAAATTCGGCCGCGCCTACCTGGATGAAGCGCCGGCGCAACCGGTTCCCAGCGCGCGCAGCCGAAAGTCGCGCAGGCCCTCGACCCGGAAGGAGACGCAGGCCAAGGAGGAGGCCGCTACGGACTGATCTTCCAATTTAACGGAGGCAGGCTTGACGGAGGCAGGGTGAAACACCCGCCCCAAGTGGGATCAGGGTAAATCCCGAACACCTTCCTCGATTGGGTCCGCTGACGATACACTTGCTGCCAGGCAGATTTCAGACAGCACATCCTTGTCGGTTTCTACGTTAGAAGCCTCTCTCAGCGCACTTGCGGCGACCACCCCGCCAATTTTACCCAACGCCCATGCGGCGTGGCTTCTGACCAGGGGGGCGCCTTTTGCCAGGGCGCTGGTCAGGGCAGGTATTGATTCCACCGCTCTCAGGTTGCCCAAGGCAACGCAGGCATTGCGCTGCAGGCCAACCCGTTTGGCTCGCATGATGGGGGTGCCGGCAAACCGCTCCAGGAACCGGGCTTCGGTCATCTCCAGGATTTCGACGAGGTTGGCCACGGACAGGCGGTGTTGACCAAGGGCCGGTTCCCTGGTGGGCGTCTCCTTTCGGTTAACCGGGCACACTTCCTGGCAGATGTCGCAGCCGAAGACCCAGTCAAGCATGGCGGGCCTCAAGTCAATGGGTATGGGGCCACGGTTCTCAATGGTCTGGAAGGAGATGCAACGAGTGTTGTCGACGACGTAGGGCCCGACAATGGCTCCGGTGGGGCAGGCGTCGATGCACCGGACGCAACTGCCGCAGGATTTCTTGAGCGGCGGGTCCGGTTCCAGTTCCAGGTCGGTAATGATCTGGCCCAGGAACACCCACGAACCCAGTTCCCCGGTCAGGATGTTGGTGTTCTTGCCAAACCAGCCCAGGCCGGACCGCGCTGCGGCTGCCCGGTCCAGCATGGGGCCGTCGTCCACGTACCAGTGGGCGGACACTTCCACTTTCAGGAGCGCAGTTAAATCCGTCACCAGGTCTCGCATCCTGCGCTTCATCACGCGGTGGTAGTCCCGGCCCCGGGCATAACGGGCGATCTTGCCCGTATATGGCCCGCTTTCATCAGGCTTCCTGTCTCCCGTTTGCCCGGATTCCTCTTCAGTTGAATCGCCAAGGAAGTAATTCAGCGCAAGGCAAATGATGGAACGGGCGCCTGGCAGAAGTTGATTGGGGGAGGCGCCCCGCGTCACTCTGGACTGATTGTACCAGGGCAACCCATCCATCAGCCCTTCGTCGATTCGTTTGAGAGCCACCTGACGGTCCTCAAGGAAATCCGCCGCGGTGGTGATGCGCACCAGGTCAAAACCCGCCTTCAGGGCGCGGTCCTTGACCAGCGCGGTTGTATTTAACCTGGTTGGGGCCCCGTTCACGGCCGTTCCCCCTGGTATTGGCCCTGGTAACCCTCTTCTACGGGCTGCGAAAGGCGGAAGAAGATCATCTGCATCAACCTGGCGCCCTGCTGCAGGCGGTAGCCAGCCGCGTTGTAGATTATCAGCATTGCCTGGGAACGGCCACTGTAACCGGGGTCCCAGATTGCGGTGTGCAGGCCGACGCCGCTGCGCAATAAACTGGAGCGAGGACAGGCCAGGGCGACCAGGCCCAGGGGGATATTGACTACCTCGTTGAAGGTCATCAAGTAAGCTCCGGCCTCCAGGAACAGCCAGCCGTCAGCATCGAACCGGAGAGGCTCGTATTCGGGCAAGCTGCGGTCGCCCGGATTGCTTCCCATGCTGCCGGCGGTAGTTAACCGGTCCACACGAAGCAGGCTAAAATCCACGCCACAGGGCTGAAGTTGTTCTTCCAGGGAAGTCAGCCCCTGGACCAGCGGTAGCTGCCCTGCCGGAGGATCGTTTACCAATTGCAATATGCTGGCCCGTTCCAGCGCGGCGCCGAACTGCATGAAACCCCGGTGAAGAAAGCGGGGAGCCACTTCGCTGGTTGGCTCCCCGCTTAAAAATTACCTGTTTGACTGTAAGGTCAGAACCCCATGGACTGTCCCCGGGTTAGTCGTGCATGAAGTCCTGAACATCGGCCGGCAGGGGGGTGTGTACGGGGATTTCTGCCACCACAGCCTGGGTGGTGAGGAGCATACCGGCGATGCTGCCAGCGTTCTGCAAGGCAGATCGGGTTACCTTGGCCGGGTCGATAATTCCGGCCTGGACCAAGTGGGTGAATTCGCCCTTCTCGGCGTCGAAGCCCCAGTCGCCCTCACCCTGGCGCACTTTGTCCAGAATCACCATGCCTGGGTGTCCGGCGTTCTGGGCGATGAGTTCCAGGGGAGCGGACAGGGCGCGTCGGATCAGGCGCACACCCAGGGCTTCGTCACCCTGCAAGGTCGCCTCCAGGTCTTCCAACACCTGCTCGGCACGGATCAAGGTAACTCCACCGCCGGCGACGATACCCTCTTCAACGGCGGCGCGGGTGGCCGAAAGGGCATCCTCAGTCCGGGACTTGCGCTCGTTCATTTCCGGTTCAGTGGCGGCGCCCACCTTGATGACGGCCACGCCGCCCACCAGGGCTGCCAGTCTCTCCTGAAGCTTTTCCCGGTCGTAGTCGGAAGTAGTCTCTTCGATCTGAACACGAATCTGGGCCACGCGGGCTTCGGTGTCTTCGGGCGACCCGTTGCCCTCAACGATGGTGGTCTCGTCCTTAACGGCCAGGATGCGGCGGGCGGAACCCAGTTGCTCAAATTCCACGGCGTCCAGGGACAGGCCGGTGTCCTTGCTGATGACCGTTGCCCCGGTCAGGATGGCGATGTCTTCCAGGAGGGCCTTGCGGCGGTCGCCAAAGCCCGGCGCCTTGACGGCGAGGCAGGAAATGGTCCCGCGCAACTTGTTCACCACCAGGGTGGCCAGGGCTTCGCCCTCCACGTCCTCGGCGATGATGGCCAGGGGCCGTCCGCCGGCCTGGGCCACCTTCTCCAAGGTGGGAACAATGTCGTTCACCGAAGTAACCTTGGTGTCGGTAATCAGGATCAGGGGGTTGTCCAGGCTGACTTCCATGCGGTCGGCGTCGGTAACGAAGTGGGGGGAGAGATAGCCGCGGTCCAGCCGCATGCCTTCCACGATATCAAGCTCGTCGACCATGCTCTTGGACTCTTCAACGGTTATCACGCCCTCGCGGCCTACCTTGTCCATTGCTTCGGCGATAAGCTCGGCAATAGATTCTTCGTGGGCGGAAAGGGCGGCAACCCGGGCGACCTGCTCCCGGTTTTCAACAGGTATAGCGCTGTTGGAAATCTCCCTAACGACAGCGGCGACGGCCTTGTCGATGCCGGACTTCAGGCTCATGCCGTTGGCGCCGGCGGCGATATTCATAAAGCCTTCGCGGACCATGGACCGGGCGAGCACCACGGAAGTGGTGGTCCCATCGCCAACCACGTCGTTGGTCTTGGCGGCGGCTTCCTTTACCAACTGGGCGCCCATGTTTTCGTAGACGTCGGGGAGTTCAATCTCCTTGGCAATGGTAACGCCATCGCTGCAGACCACGGGCAGGGACCACATGCGGTTCAGCAGTACGTTCCGGCCGCTGGGGCCCAGGGTCAAGCCAACAACCCGGCCCAGTTCGTCCACGCCGCGCATCAGGCTGGCCCGGGCCTCGTTATCAAATATAAGCTGCTTGTCTGCCATTCCTGCAAAAACCTCCGTAATACATTCGTCGCTCACCAAAAGCGGCGACCGTTATCTTTAGGATAAACGTGGGGCTCAACGAATTGGCCGCCTTTTGGCGACGAAATCACTGCAGGATAAAATATGCGGTAGAGCCCGCCAATTGTCAACAGCGCTATCGCATCTGGAGTTGTCCAGTCCTGATTCCCTTTCATCTGAAGATGGAACGTAACCGGCCCAGGTTCGAGGTTCCCGCCTACGCGGGAACGACATGGTATTCCCAAATCTGGTATGCGGTAGCCCTGCTGTCGCCAAAGTTTGACCTGGTCAGTAACTTTCCGGTTCCCGGTCTTGCCAATCAGGCGGGCGGGCAAAGAGAGTTACACCTTCCCGACCGTCGATATAAGCTGCCAGGTCCCCTATTGTCCTTCCGGCGGTGGGATGCAGGTTCTGTCCGGCTATCTCCGCAAGGGGAATGAGGACAAAAGCTCGCTCGAGCATACGTGGGTGGGGAATCTGCAGGTCTGGAGTGTTCCAGTCCACAACCAGG
>JAJEDS010000042.1 GCA_022821365.1 Dehalococcoidia bacterium
CAACCTCAAAATGCACTTCCCAGCTTAGCTTTGGTTTAGTTGGCAACCCGCCAGCCTGATATCAGGCCCTTAAAGCGCTATTCTGGCCGTCGCCTCCGCCACCACCACATTATCCTGGTTCTCTATCGTAACTACGCAATCGATCCGGTTGACTTGCCCTTCGCTGCACTTACCGGTAACCACACCGGAAAGGCTGATGGTGTCCTCTGCTTTCACATGTCCGAAGGTCCTGAGCGACAAGCTGCTGCCTCCTGCCATAACGGCGGAGACTGGGAAGCCCTTTTCCAGTAACTCGAAGACGTAGGCGACCAGCGCCTGCGAGGCCATTGCCTCGGCATCCGGCTCGTTGGAATCGGGCTGCGCCGGTTCTTCCCCACCGCCCTCACACACCATGGAATGAAACTGTCGGATCGTTTCGGCAGTTTCCCATTTCACCAGGATGGGAAGTTCGTCGCCCGCATTAACGGAGTCAAAGGTGGTGGTCCTTGCCCATAATCTAGCCATACTTGCCGCCTGTTCGCTTCCTGTCTCAAGTCTTGCCCACATTATTATCCCTGGCGGTGCGGCTGCCAAGCCGGGTGCCTTAATGCCAGCGAAGGAAACCCCGCGGCTGATCTACCGGCTTCGAACTGCCATAATTCCCTTGTGCTAAACTTGGGTTGATCCGCTGCCGGATGTTCAGATCCGTGGCGGTCTTTGAATCGCGGAGGCTGCAGTTAATGACCACAATTGAAGACTTAAACAAACGCGGCATGGTAGTGGTAGCCCATGCCGACGACGCCGAATGGGGGTGTGCCGGCACCGTCGCCAAGCTCTGCGACGAAGGCTGGGAAATGGTTTACGTCCTGTGCACCGACGGCAGCAAGGGCATAGATGACCCTGAAATCAGCGGCGACGAGTTAATCCGCATCAGGATGGCGGAACAGACCAATGCGGGCAAGGTGCTGGGCCTGCATGACGTGGTGTTTCTGGGTTACGAGGACGCCATGCTTCAGCCGTCCCTCGACCTGCGAAGGTACATAGCCCGGCAGATTCGCCGTTACCGGCCGGACCTGATCATCTGCCAGAATCCGGTCAGGGACCTGGTGGGAAGAGGTTACATCGGGCACCCCGACCACTTTGCCGCCGGCGAGGCCACGCTGGCGGCAGTCTACCCCACGGCCAGAGACCGCCTTACCTTCCCGGAACTGCTGGAGGAGGGACTGGAACCCCACAAGGTGAAGGAACTTTGGATAATGGACCGGCAAAACGCCGACCAGTACGTGGACGTTTCGGACTACATCGAAACCGCAGTGAACGCGCTGAGGGCTCACGCCAGCCAGGTAGACCCGGAAGACGCGGACCGTTACCTGAAGGGATGGCGCGGTGAAATTGGCGCGGAGGTAGGCTTCCAGTATGGTGAAGCCTTCAAGCGGTTCGTGCTCGGTTAAGTGGAATTCAAACACGGACAGGCAGGATGAACAGGATTTCTCGTGTCTTGGAATTCAATCCTGTGTATCCTGTCTATCCATGTTTTAATACCCCGTTAAGCTGGCTTGTGGGCCACCACCTTTACGCTGGCCACATTCAGCGGAACCCCCTCGCTGTCGAACCTGACGTCTTCGTCGGTGGTTTCGACTTCTTCAAAGCCGGCCCTGGCCAGGCGGTCCAGGTACACTGCCTTGTCCTCTGCGCCGCCTACGCACGCTACCCAGGCCTCGGCGTCGGTAACCGCCGGGCCTTCAGGACTGAGAGCCACCATGTCGGAAACGTGCATACGGCCGCCCGGGGCGAGCACACGGAAAGCCTCCCGGAAAACGGCGTCCTTGTCCGGGGACAGGCAGATAACGCAGTTGGAGATTATCACGTCCATACAGGCGTCCGGCAGGGGAATGTTCTCCATCTCTCCCTCGACGAACTCCACGTTGGTCAGCCCGGTAGTGGCCAGATTCTTGTGGGCCAGTTCCAGCATGTCGGGCGTCATGTCCAGGCCGGTAACGTGGCCGCTCGCGCCCACTTGCTGGGCCGCCAGGAAGCAGTCGATTCCGCCGCCGGAACCCAGATCCAGGACGCGCTCACCCGGTTTCAGTCCCGCCAAGGCCGTGGGGTTGCCGCAGCCGGCGGACGCAGCCACCGCCTCTGCGGGAAGACCGGCCACCTGTCCCTCATTGTAAAGGCGGAGGGCCCGTTCCGTGTCGGAGGGCCCGCAGCAGCCTGCGTCACTTTCTCCTGATGGCTGCGCTTCGGAAAGCTCAATTACTCCCCTAGCGCGGGACCCGTATCTTTCCTGCACAAATCGCTTGATTTCATTCTGATCGGTAGCCATGTACTTTCTCCCTGGCAGTTGTTGCCTGCGCTTTTGGCAAATTGGGAAAGTGCAGACCTCTATTCGCAGTCGAGTATAAGGAGAGGCAAACTCACGGTCAAATCTGCCCGCACAACAAAGCAATCGCATTTTGGAGAGTTCACGGGAGGCCATCGGCTGTGGTGGGCCGAAAAGGCGAGTTCCGGCGGAAAATGGCGGTAGTTCGCCAAATAATAACCAGCTTTGCCGCAGGGAGAAAATCTTGATTTTCCGCTCATTTCCGCTTATTTCCGCTCACACCGAGTTGCCTGGCAATTTCTGGGCTGCCCCGGTCCTTCAACGCGGGGGACCGCAGGCGCTTAAAGCAACACGGTATAAACGAAGTTCTCCCATGAATCCCAGTTTCAGGATAGTGGGACGCCAGGCAGGCAAGGGGCTGTTGCCAGTGAAAAGCCGGACCCGCCACGATTGTCACACCGATGAGGAAGCGGGCAATCATAGGGTGATGGCCCTGGCCCGCGCAATTAAGGCAGCTTAAAGGCCATCGTATTCGGAACGGCGCGTTTCGCTCACCTTTTCCTGGGACAGCGCCACGTTTACCCCAAAGGCCCAGAGGGCGTAGAGAAACTCTGTGAATCTCTGCACTATCTGGCCATCCGTGGTGAAGAAATTCCCTGAAATACGATCGCCCCGCGCCATCGAGCAACTAACTTTGACAACGCAGTTTCTATGGTAGAATGGGCCAAATTTACCGGCGAACTTTTAGGTTGACCGGTATTCGCATTCAAGCTGTTTGGAGAGTGCAATAATGATCGATCAGGTCGAATTCATGAACATTGTAAACCGATACCGGGGCGACGCCGTCGTTGTGCCGGCCATGCGCGCCAACATCGGCTGGAACGAAGTTTCCGACAACGTGACCCGGGATGTTCCCGCCAGCGGCGCCATGGGAAAGACCAACTCCTTCGCCCTGGGCGTGGCTCTGGCCCGGCCCGGGGAAAAGGTCATCATTTTTGACGGCGACGGCAGTCTCCTGATGAATCTGGGCGCCCTGGTTACCATTGCTAACAAGGCTCCCACCAACCTTTACCACTTTGTGTTGGACAACGGTGTCTATGCCACCACCGGCGGGCAGGAAGTTCCCGGAGCCCAGACCACCGACTACGAGGAAATGGGGCGTTCGGCGGGCTATGCCCATAGTTATTCCTTCGACAACCTTGAAGACTTTGTCACCCAGGCCGAGCAGATCATGAATGAGGACGGGCCATCGCTTATCCACGTCAAGACCGTCCCCAACATCCGTTATCCCGAAGAGCGGATGGCCGGTGGGAGCAACCGGCGCACGCCCCAGGCCATTCAGGAACTGATGCAGGAGTACGGTCTGCGCTAACCCAAACATTCGTTTGTCCTCCAGGGGGAGTTCAGGACGGTTGTAAAGCTGTGGGAATTGCTCCGCACCGCAAGAAGGAAAAGGATTGACAATGAAGATCACCGGTTACAACACCCGCATCATGCGCGTCCCTGCGGAAAATCCGCTGGTGGACGGCATACCCATCGGCCCCGGCACCCGGGACTTCGTTACCATTGAGTTGAACACGGACGAAGGGATTCAGGGCATTGGCTACTCCTTCATGCCGGGCATGGTGGGCAACCCGCTTTTCACCGCCTTGAAGGTCACCGTTGACTGCATGTGCGACATGATCATTGGCGACGACCCCATGGCCATCGAAGCCATCGTTGCCAAGCTAAAGCGGCAGACGGGCACCATCGGCCCGGGCATGTTCAATTTCGCCCTTTCGGGTGTGGACGTGGCCCTGTGGGATATCAAGGGCAAGGCCTTTGGGCTGCCCGTGGCTACGTTGCTGGGCGGTCACCGGGACCGGGTCCCTACCTATGCGAGCGGTCAGTTGACCAGGGACCGCAACCTGGAGTTCCTGGCCGACGTGGGACAGCGCCTGGTGGAAAAGGGCTTCAGGCAGATGAAAACCCAGATGGGCGCGGAGCCCAGAGACGAAGACGAAATCGCCCGCATCCGGATCATGCGGGAAGCCATCGGGCCCGACATTGACCTGATGTGCGACATCAACCAACTCTGGGATGTAAATCGGGCCATTTCCATCGGCAAGCGGGTGGAGGAGTACAACCTCTTCTGGCTGGAGGACATGACCACCTACGACGACTACCAGGGCCTGGCCCGCATCGCCGACGCCCTGACCACGCCCATAGCTGCAGGCGAGTACGTCTTCGGTATTGCTCCCTTCCGCCAGCTTATCGAAAACCGCTCCATTGACATCGTGATGATTGACCTGATGCGGGTGGGCGGCATCACCCAGTTCCAGAAAGTCGCTGGCATGGCCGAGGCCTTCAACATGCCGGTGGTCAGCCACGTCGCGCCCGAAGTACAGGTCCACAACATTGCGGCCATTCCTAACGGGCTGACAGTAGAATACATGCCCTGGTCCCTGCAACTTTTCGAGGAAACTCCGGCCATCATTGACGGGGACATCGTAGTGCCGGACAAGCCCGGCTTGGGCCTGGCCTTCAGCGAGGAGGCTATCCGGCAGTTCGCGGTATAGGAGGCCTGAACCAGGCCTATACCGCATTAAATGGATGGGCCCTATTAAGCAACCAGTGGGTGCAGAGTATCTATGCTTGAATCAACCAATCAGTACCTGGCCGCCAGCCGCGAATACATGGGCAAAGCTTACCAGTACCTGGCGGACAATGACCTGCCTCAAGCCGGGGAAAAGGCCTGGGGTGCCGCCGCCGAAGTGGTGAAGGCCATAGCCGAGGAACGGGGCCGCTATCATAGCAGCCATCGGGTTCTGTACCAAATCGTTGACGATTTGGCACAAGAGGTCGGCGACCCTGATATCACGCGAATGTTCCAAGTAGCATCAGATTTGCACATCAACTACTACGAGAGGTGGCTTCCTGTCAGTACCGTCCAACGGGGGGTAGCTGACGTTCAGGCATTCGTTGACAAGCTGGAGCCGTTGGCTCGGGAGGGTTGACCGGAACCCGGCCTGGGCCGCACTGAGTAAAGAGCCTTATTGGGCAATCAGTTGGAGCGCAGTATTTATGCTTGAATCAACCAATCAGTATCTGGTTGCCAGCCGCGAATACATGGGCAAGGCTTACCAGTACCTAGCCGACAATGACCTGCCCCAAGCCGGGGAAAAGGCGTGGGGAGCTGCGGCGGAAATGGTAAAAGCAATTGCGGAAGCGCGGGGCCGTTACCATAGTAGCCACCGGGTTTTGTACCAAGTTGTCGACGATTTGGCGGAAGAGACCGGCGACTCGGCACTCAGACGTGCCTTTCATGTGGCGTCGGACTTGCACATCAACTACTACGAAAGATGGCTGCCCACAAGGACTGTCCAGCGCGGCTTAGCCGACGTGCAGCGGTTCATTGACAAACTGGAACCACTGGCTCACGCAGGCTGACCCGTTCTGAGCAATTATCCTACTCTTCAGGAGCAGAAAATGACCGCACAACTGCGAATCTACACCATCAACCGGGGAATGATGGACTCATGGCTCAAGGTCTTCAACGAGCACATCCGGCCCCTGCATGACAGGCTGGGCATCCCGGTAGTCAGCAGTTATGTCAACGCCGACCGTACGGAGTTTATTTGGGTGCGGCGGTTCAACAACGCTGAGGAAATCCCCGACAAGGAAGCCGCTTACTTCGCCTCGCCGGAGCGCACCGCCCTGGGCGACATTCCCACCAGCCACATCGCCAAGATGGAGGTGCGGGTGATTGAAGAGGTAGCCGGCTGAGGCTTCCGAGGCGGAATCCTAGAACACTTCCCGGACGTATTAAATTCCACAAGCCATTTCTTGACAGGCGACAGAGCAGGATGAATACGCTACGAAAAATAAGGCGAGGCCTGGCAAGCCTCGCCGTGATTTTCAGCCCGCGCGCTGGCCACAATTACGGACAGTTCCTGAACGACACGGTGTGCTACCACCATTGAGGGCCGCGCCCCTGAGCCCCGGTCCGGGGCTATTTCGGGTCAGCCCAGCCGCTTCACCATCTCCACGTGGGGGATGCCCGCTTCCAGAAACACTTTGCCCCTTTCCGCGTAGCCGTGGCCGGCGTAGAAGTCCTTGACGTATTCCTGGGCGTGAAGCAGGCAGTGGGAGAGGCCCCGCTGCCTGGCCTGCTCTTCCAGAAAGCCCAGTATTAGCCCGCCCACACCATTCCGGCGCCACTCCTGGTCCACCGCCATGCGGCCAATGCGGCAGGTTCCTTCATCATCCCCATCCACCAGCAGCATTCGACCGGTGCCCACAACCTTTCCTCCCTGCAGCGCGATGGCATGGGTAGCGGTTGCATCAGCGTCGTCCAGCTCCTCTTCCGGCGGAATCTGCTGCTCTACTACGAAGACTCGCATTCGGACGTTGATGGCGCCCTCCAGTTCCGCTTCCGTTTCCACCAGCTTTACAACAACGTCGTCCAATTCAATCTTCCTGAAACCGGGTTTGGGG
>JAJEDS010000164.1 GCA_022821365.1 Dehalococcoidia bacterium
GTGGTGGATTCCGGGGCCAGCCGGGAGGACACCCTACGAATGGTGGAGCGATTTGGTTATTAACGCTGAGTTATGATGAGGTCTCTTCATCGTCTCCGGGAGTGCCGCTTGGGGCTGCGACCAAACTTCCACAAGCGAACCATAGGTATGTGTCCGGTATTGCGACTACACCCCGAAAGGCCACGAGCAGAAAAAGGGGCGAGAAAGCCGCAACCACCATGCAGAATCGCCAAAATTTGAGGGTCCCCCCCAAGAGTCCACTCAACGATTGCTCCTTTGGCTTGTGGGAGAACAGAACCTATGGCGGCGACTAGTGTAGCGCAATCAAGGGCAATTGCCGGCCAATTGTACCAGAAGGAGACTAGAGCAACAATTTATTGACAGGCTGTAACCCCTTCGCGCAAACGCAATCTCACAGCTTGCGTGCCATTAAAATCACGTGATTTACTGGTGGCCAGATGATGAATCGCGGGGCGAGGGCTATGTGGACACAAGGTCCAGTCGCAGAGAACAAGTACACCAACCAAGGCCCCATAGTCGGATACTTCGAGATGGTTGTCGATCGCCAAGGTCATTAGTCTAGTGGTCGCCAGGAACATTAGTCCACCCTGAGGGGGGACTGGGCTAGAGTCTTATCAGGTTGGAGTTGGACAGTCAATCACCTCCCCCGCCACCAAGGAGTTTCCGGTGGGGCGACAGTTTTTCTCTGTAGCTGGCCCCTTCTATGACGATCTGAAAGTTGGCGTTGGCCAGCCTTTCCAGGGCGCTATGGCCCGGAATTGGGTTTTCGAAGAGGCCGAGCCACTCTGTCATTATTCAGGGACATAGGGCCACTGCCTGGTCCGGATCGAGCAGTAATCCAACAGGCCGCCAACATGAACCAGCGCCACATTGGGGCCAATGGAAGATACTTGACGAAGTTGGGAGTAAGATGACCGACAGCAACCTGATTCTCAGACAGCAGGAATTTGGTGACTGTGTGGTTCCCGTTATTGGGTTCGCCAGCCCCAAACGTGGGCCCTTGGCATTGGCAATAGCCGGAACAATTGTGAACTCAGTTACCGAAAGAAAGGGAAGTCTCCAGGCCTGGAAAGTCAAAATTGCTTCTGAGGTTAAAGCAGCGAGGGGAATGTCCTCCTGGGATCCCAGTAACGATTACGTGGTAACGCTAGTCCTCAGATTCCACCCCGAGAATCACGGACATCGTCGTCTGGACGCGGAAAACTTTGTCAAGCCGATAATTGACGCCCTGGCCGCCGGGCTTTTCTGCGAAGCGGAGACAAATCCGGGCGACATTTCCCATTGGAATTATGACGATTCAAACTTCAGAACCATCCTTATCCACCGTCTCTCCGATGCTTCCGGCCAAGAGGACGAAAAGGCAGTTATATGTGCATCCGCACGTTGACCCTCGCCTCCTCGGTGTTAATTTGCGGGATCAGGATTGCTGAAGAACTCTTACTTAGCCTCTTCTATTACAAGCACGAAGACTACAGCCCAGAAGCCGGCACCACCAGGAATCGACGCCCAGTCTCCCGACTGATACCTATTAGGACACGGCCCCCAGCAGACCAATTGAGTCAAGCACCCTTCCCTTTTACCCTCAGAGTGCGGTGCACGCCTGATGGGAGCCGGTCCATGCGGATGCCCCCAACTCCGTGTTTAGTGCGCCTACAGCGGTGCCATGTGAAATGCTAACGACAAAAGCATTTTAGTGGGACGCCCACCGACTCACCAGAAATGGAGTGATTTCCTCGACCAAGTTGCGCTCATCACTTCCAGCAGTTCAACGTAGCCCTTTGCCGGATCCGAGTTCATCCGAATGAGGTTGGAATGGCCGACGGAACGCTGGCTCATGGGTGTCGTTGATCACCATCAGAAGGGCCGGTCGGTGGACGAGGTCTACTCCGGTGTCCCAGTGGTTCGTCTAGTCTTGGACAAGCCGAAAACGTACGGCAAGGCGTCGCTGTACCAAGCCTCTCGGGCAGCGGAGTCCCGGCAGATTGGAAGGAGATTGAGTTCCGCTACACGCTCAAGCTCGCATGAACTGGCGCTTTAACATCCTTCATTCCCGCGCCATACCCCCGAATCTCTATCCCATTGATACATGACTTGACGACGCACCGGCCTGCAGAGGGGCCGCCTATTCGCAGGACGGCTCCCTTTAAGGAGGAGGTCTCAAGAACACGGGAAGCGTTAAATGGTTTAATTCGCCATCTCCACCAGCCGGGCGATGGCATTGGCCAGCCGCATCTGGCGGGGGGTGCGACACCGTACCCTCAGCAACCCAGGGCTGGCCACAACGAGGGTAAGGCACCTGGCCCTGCTGGTGGCGACATTCAGGCGGTTCAGGCTGTACAGGAATTCCATACCGTGCGGGGCTTCCTCGGATGAACTAGTGGTCATTGAGTAGATGGAGATGGGCGCCTCCTGCCCCTGGAACTTGTCGACGGTCCCGATGC
The DNA here is from genome assembly GCA_022821365.1 of Dehalococcoidia bacterium. Taxonomy (GTDB): domain Bacteria; phylum Chloroflexota; class Dehalococcoidia; order Lucifugimonadales; family UBA3495; genus Bin22. Next base: position 2,463 of record JAJEDS010000164.1, read on the forward strand.
GGAAGCCGGGCAGCGCCTCGCCAAGGGACTTTACCTGGGCATTGTAGGGAGTGATTATGAGGACATCGTCCTCCTCCAGCGTGTGCAGAGCGCCTGACGCGTCAGCGTAGGTGGGGCCTGAATCCAGCAGGTCTCTGACCCTCTGGGCAATCTCCTCGGCCTCTTCCGGCGATTCGCTGGTCTGTCCGCTATGGTGGACGGGAAGGAACCGAATTCCGGTTCCCGACAGCGGCGCCGCGCCGTCCAGGTCCAGCGATTCCCGCCCCGGGTGGGAGTGCAGCTTCCCCTCGTAGAAGACCTCCGAGGTATAGGCGCTTATCTCAGGATGAAGGCGCCAGCTGCCGTCCAGGAAGAGGCCCAGTTCCGCGGGCATCACCGGCGCGCCGTCCAGGACATGGGCCAGTACAGACCGTTCGGCTCCAGGCGGGTGGGTTCCCTGGAGAGGCTGGTCCAGTTGCTGGGGGTCGCCAAGCAGGACTACGTTCCTGGCGCAGAGGGACGCTGCCACCGCGTCGGCCAGGGACATCTGGCCGGCCTCGTCCACAAACAGGACGTCAACGCTGGCCATCATATCTTCCCGGGACCAAAGCCAGGTTGTCCCTCCAATCACGTCGACGGTGCCAGCGCCTATCGCGTCCCGGGCGGCGTCATTGTCCTTCAGGTGAATGGCACCACCGAAGGTGGGCGCTTCGGTGGAGCGCTGCCCGATTCCGACAGCGACTCCCCGGTTGGCCGCGGCTTCAGCGACCTTGGCCAGCAGTTCGCCAATTACCTTATGACTGTTGGCGGTAACTCCTACCCGCCGGCCCCTCACGGCCAGGTCGACGATCATCTCGGCGCCTACGGTGCTCTTGCCGGAGCCCGGCGGTCCCTGGATGGCCAGGTAACTCTCGTCCATCAATGAGACCAGCCGGCGTGCCGCATCGGCAACCTCTTCCCCGTCAAGTCGAAGGGGCTGCCCTGAGGAGGGCGAGAAGGAAGGCGGGCGCCGCGTGAGCAGGTCCAAAGTTGCCTTAAACTGCTCCGGGCTGTCGATGCCGTTGTCGATTACCCAACGCGCCAGCCGCTGCAGGCTTTCCGGCTTGGGGCTGGGATTAAAGAATTCGAAGGGAATCAGCGAGCGGGCTTCGGGCGCCGGCCTGGTGTTGCCGCACCTGATGTCGATCACTCCCACTGCGTCATCTAGGTGAAAAACGGTCCCGACGGGCTTTCGCGTCTCCGGATCGTGGGGGTTGGCGTCGAGCTTGATTGAATGGTCCTGCGGGGGAAATCTAAAGCGATATATGGTTGAGCGGGCCCTCGGGGCCGGGTCCGCCCAGTGAGATTCCAAGGTCAACTCCGCCAGGGCGTCCGGTTCTTCTCTCCGCTCTGCGTCGGTGAGTTCATTCACCAGGTAGAAGTACCGCCACCAGAAGGACTTGTTCTCCCTGCGGTGCCAGTTCAGCAACTGGCCCAGCAGCCATTGCCCGTGCTGGGAGTCCGTCATC
>JAJEDS010000004.1 GCA_022821365.1 Dehalococcoidia bacterium
TGTCCCTGGCTGGCCGCCCCTTTTTACCTGGCCCACCAGGCAAGTGAGGCTCAAGAAGTTCCCAAACCCGGTCAGAAATGTCGTGGCGTCGATGCGTTGCCGTCATATCCCCACCCCTCACCTTCACTCTCACAACACCAAACTAACACCAAGCTATCATTTTGACGACACCCCCTAGGATTAATCAACAAATAGAGGCGGTAAGGTCAAGTCAATCTGTAGTAACGCCGGAAGAGTTTGACCAATTGCTGAACGAGATGATCGTACGAATGGGTAGTGAAACATCGGAGCGGATGCGTTGGATCTCTGGGAAGGACATAATGATTCCGCTAATGATCAGATTGCTGCGGTTGCAATTGAGGCGGAGTCTCGCAAAAGACTCCCTATGTTTTAGATTGGCTAAGAATTGTGAGTTCCGGGAACTCAACGATTTAAGAGAAAGGATCCTTTCAGTCGTTTAAGTTACGCCTCCTGCCCTGACTATTCACTAAGTTCTTTTCTCCCCTGTCTCAAGTACAAGAGTCCAATGTCCGTCTCACCTCCTCGATTCCTAGGAGACCTTCATGCTTACCCAAACCCACCTGGCGGACCACCTTCCCCGTACCGACGGACGCGTCACCCTGGCCGGCCTTTCGGTGCCGGCCGACATTTACCGGGACTCCTGGGGCATTCCCCACGCCCGGGCCGCCAGCGAGACCGACGCCTTCTTCGTCCAGGGCTTCTTTACCGCCCAGGACCGTCTTTGGCAGATGGAATTCGACCGGCGGCGGGGCAGCGGCCGCTGGGCAGAGGTGGTGGGCAAGGCCGCCCTGGACCAGGAGGTGATGATGCGCCGCTTCCGCCTGGTGGACAGCGCCCAAGCCGACTACGGCGCCGTCAGCGACCATACCCGCAAGCTGATGGACGCCTACGCCGCCGGCGTCAACGCCTGGATTGAAACGGCCACCGCCGAGGGAACTTTGCCCGTCGAATACTCCATCGCCGGGCTGAAACCCGAACCCTGGCAGCCCTGGGACGGGTTGGTGGTATTCAAGGTGCGCCACATCCTCATGGGTGTCTTCGAGTCCAAGACCTGGCGCGCCCAGATGGTGCGGGAACTGGGACCGGAAAAGGCATCCCTGCTGGCCCCCGGCTACCAGCCGGGCCAGCTACAAATCCTGCCCCCGGGTAGCCGCTACGAGGGCGAACTGGACTACTACCTGGCCGAACTTATGGCCGGAGCGGCAGCGGTCAACCTGCTCAACGAGACCGACAGCGGCAGCAACAGCTGGGCCCTGTCCGGCGACCGTACCGCCACCGGCAAGCCCCTGTTGGCCGGCGACTCCCACCGCGCCCTGGACACCCCCAACGTCTATTACCAGAGCCACGTCGCCTGCCCTGATTGGGACGTCATCGGCCTGGCCATCCCCGGCGTGCCCGGCTTCCCCCACTTTGGTCATAACGACAGGGTGGCCTGGTGCATTACCCACCTGAGCGGCGACTACCAGGACCTGTACGTCGAGGAATTCAACGCCTCCAGCGCCGGAATGTATCGCTTGCCCGACATTAACCAGGAGCGCGACTCCCGCTGGACCGACTTCCACGCCAGCCACTGGCGTCCCACCGATACCAGGGAGGAGACCATTAAGGTAAAGGGTGGAGACGACCATCACATCACCACCCGGGCCACCCGCCACGGCCCCATCATTGCCGGGGGGCCACCAAGCAAGTACGGCCTGGCCTTGAAGTACACCGCCACCGACGTCGCCAAGTCCTGGCCCGACATAATCCCGGCCATGCTGCGAGCACGGGACAGCCACGAACTGGCCGATTCCATGCGCGGCTGGGTGGACCCGGCCAACAACTTCCTGTTTGCCGACGTGGACGGCAACATCGGCTACCTGAGCCGGGGTGAAATTCCCATCCGCTCCGGTCAGAACGCCCGCCTGCCCGTCCCCGGCTGGATGGAAGACCACGAGTGGCAGGGCAACATCCCCTTCGAGGAAATGCCCCGCTCCATCAACCCGCCCGAGGGCTACATCGTAACCGCCAACAACAAGCCGGTGGACGACGACTATCCCTACTACATCTCCTCCGAATTCACCCCCGGCTTCCGCGCCGAGCGGGTCAGGGAGGCCCTGCTGGCCCTGGAAAAACCCGCCGCCGCCGACATGGCTAAAGTCCACAACGAGCGCATTTCCGTCCCCGCCCTGGCCTACATCGAGTACCTGAAAGCCAACAGGGACGAGATTCGGACGTATGACAGTATGGCCGACAAGGCCTTCCAGATACTCCTGGGCTGGTCCGGCAGCCTGGATGCCGGAGACGTGGCCCCCACCATCTACAGCGCCTTCCGCGACGCCCTGCTGCACGCCATCTACCGCCACAACCTGGGAGAGAAGCTGACTGGGGAGGCGTGGAATCCCGCCAACCGGGGCACCGGCGCCTTCATGGCCCGGGTCAAGACCCAGCTCATCTACATGTTCCCCGAAGACGACCGTCGCCTGCTCCCCGAAGGCGAGACCTGGCCCTCCATGATGTCCGCCGCCCTGGCAGAGGCGGTGGAGACCCTGCGCAATACCCTAAGCGAGGAACTGGCTGAGTGGAACTGGGACCGCCTCCACCAGGCCCGTCCCCGGCACACCCTGTCCGACGCCTTCCCGGAAATGGCCGACCTGCTGGACCCGCCCCCTATTCCCATGTCCGGGGACGGCGACACTCCCCTGGCCGGGGCTTACTCCCCCGCCGACCCGGCCACCGTGGGCGGCCTGTCCGTGGCCCGCTACTCCTACGACCTTTCAGACTGGGACAACTCCCTGTGGGCCATACCCCTGGGGGCTTCCGGCAACCCCGGCAGCCCCCACTACCACGACCAGTCGGAAACGTGGCGACAGGTGCGGATGATACCCATGGAATACGGCTGGGAGGGAATCGTCGCCCGCAGCGGGTCTCACCAGACCCTGGAACCGGCGTAGGGGGAGGCCACCATGAATATGTTTGACTGGTACCAGCGCGCCCGCACCAGGGCCGGCAGTTCATAACCGACCTGGACCCGGAGCTTGAGGTGGACGTGGACGAGGACTACATCACCCCCTACGACGGCGGCGAGGAATACGACACCTTCGTCCTGGTCTTCTCCCATCCCACCAACCCAAAGCTCAACTGGACCATGGCCGTCAAGCCCGAGGAAGATTTTATAAACACCGAACTGGAGCAGGTAGTGAGGCGGATTTATTTTGAGCGGGTGGAATAGCCACAACGGACTTAGTAACTATCTCGAATTAGTAACTATCTCGAAACTGTTGCGTTGCCTGACAAAGGGATTGAGCCACCAGCTTTCCACCCCCATCCTAACTTTCCCTCGTCGAGGGGGAAGGGATTTTGAGATAGATTCCTGGAAACCGCTCATCCTGAGCCAGTCGAAGGACGCCAACGCAGCCAATGGCAGGAGCAGCCACAAGGGCTGCCCACCCCATAACAAACCTATTTGTGAATGTTCGTGCCCGTTTGTGGATAAAACCAAAGGAAAGGTGAAACCATGCAGAACCAGTCCGACGGCTTCAACGGCAAGGTAGCCATCGTTACCGGCGCCGGCACCGGCATCGGCCGCAGCGCGTCCCTGGCCCTGGCCGCAGAAGGCTATGCCGTGGCCCTGGCCGGCCGCCGCGCCCAACTCCTTGAAGAGACCATATCCATGGCCGGCGACGCCGCCGGGCGCATGCTGGCCGTGCCCGGCGACATCGGCAAGCCCGAGGGCGTGGCCAACCTGTTCGCCGCCACCAAAGAACGTTTTGGCCGGCTGGACCTGCTCTTCAACAACGCCGGCATCAGCGCGCCTCCCATTCCCCTGGAGGACCTGACCTACGAACAGTGGCAGGCGGTGGTGGACGTCAACATCACCGGCGCCTTCCTCTGCACACAGGAGGCCTTCCGCATGATTAAGGAACAGGACCCCATGGGCGGGCGCATCATCAACAACTGCTCCATATCCGCCTACGTGCCCCGGCCCAATTCGGCCCCCTACACCGCCACCAAGCACGCCATCACCGGCCTCACCCGTTCCACCTCCCTGGACGGCCGCAAGTACGACATCGCCTGCGGTCAGATCGACATCGGCAACGCCGACACGGACATGGCCTCGGTCTTCAAGACGGGCGTGCCCCAGCCCTACGGCGAGATAGCCGTGGAACCCACCATGGCTGTGGACAACGTCTCCCGGGCCGTGGTTTACATGGCCAGCCTGCCCCTGGATGCCAACGTCCAGTTCATGACGGTCATGGCCACCAAGATGCCCTTCATCGGCCGGGGGTAAGAGTCCGCCGGGTGGCTACCAGCGCCCAATTTCCCAAATTCCCAAATTCCCCGCAATTGTGGTTGACAGGCCAGTTAAACCCGGCTATCTGTAGACGCATTACCAACAACCACGGGCATAAATGCACGGCCAATCGGGCCAATTTTCGCGAATTTCCAAAAATTTTTGACAAAGGGGTTGACACAAAAGCAAGTGTTGACTACCATGCTATGGTTGCATTTTGCTAACGATAAGAGTATTGCTTCGTACAAGGACATGTTGTCCACCTCTTGTAGGTGCGCTTTTTAGCGCCGGGCTTTAGGCCCCTTCTTGAATCGTCCGAATGGACGCAGGGATTTTGTCCCTCCTTTGATTTTGCGCCGTAGGGCGCCGGGCTTTAGGCCCCTTCAGTAGCGGCCCAGTGCGGGCCATCCAAGTTAAACGTGTTTCGATATCCCAGGCTATCCCTGGTCCCTTTGTGCCGGTGCGTCACCCCACCGGCATATCCGCGTCCGTGGGACGCGGCCGCGTCGGCCACTGCCAGGCGCAGCCGCCGGCCGCCGGAGCGAAGGGAAACCGTACGGTCCTGTCCTGAAAACTGCGAACACCCCTGGCGAAAATACAACTGAAGGAGCAAGAAGTTGGAAAACTTGCAATCTCAACAGCCTGACATTACCGAAGATGCGGCGACCATCGGAAGGGATCTAGCAGTCTGTCCGAGAAACAGGTTGCGTGAAGGAATGGGTGTATGATGAGGGGGCACCTGGAGACGGAGGTCCCACGATGAGCAAGACCTACCTTC
>JAJEDS010000147.1 GCA_022821365.1 Dehalococcoidia bacterium
CTCCAGTTCGGCCAGGGTGGCGGTGTTCAGGTTCACCAGGCTGGCAGGTCCTGTGCCATCGGTTACAGGCTCTGTTATTTCGGCGGGAGATTCAGTGGTGGGACGGTTGGTCGCCGCCTCGGGGAATTGGGGAGTAGGGTATGTTTCCTCCGCCTTCTCCGAAGTTGCATTGGTAACGGGCTGGGTCACCTTAACGGGAATGTAGTAATAGCCCTCATCCTCCACCCGTATCGCCAGATTAACGGCCTCCAGGTCGGCATCGCCGGTGGCCCCGCCGGCAGCCTCTACCCCATCCACCAGGCGCTGGCCGGCTGCCAGCGGGTAAACGCCGGGATTCTTTACGGCCCCAGCCACGTACACCCTCAACTCCGGCGCCTCAACCGCGTCGGAGACTTCAGGCATAGCAGTCCCGTCCGCAGTAACAGGGGGATCCCCTGAACCGGAACTGCCGTCGCTCTCGGGAGTAGTGGCGGTCAACTCCACTGCCTGGGTGTCGTTCTCCCCGAAATAGACCAGGAAGAAGGCGGCCGCCAGCAGTACGCCCAGGGCCAACAGGCCGGCTATGGCAATTTTGCGTGGTGTGGACAAATCCTCAAGCCCTGGCAGAGGTTTCGTGCAGCCCACCGCCGGAATCCCGGCCCCGCCCTTCCACCCGTCCCACCCCTGCGAGGCAATCCGGTCGGTGAGCGGCGGCATTATAGTAGATTATTCGCATAAATGCACGAATACATCGGCATATAAGGCAACTTATGCCCGTTTAGCGAACCGTGGGAACATATTTCAACACCATCGCCTCCTCTTGCCACTCAGGGCGGCATATCCGTACCATAATGCAGGCAGGTCCCAGATGTGCGGTTGCCAGAACTCCGGGTTTTCCGTGCGCCAGGACAACGGCCCCGTATCCGGCCACCTTGAGAAACTTCAAAATGGGCCGAAATGGGCCATAATGGAACGCAAATAAAAAAATTCCGGGCGTCTGGTAACAGCCGGAAGCCGTTGCGGATGATTATTGGAGGGACTCTCTAGTGGAAGTGGACCAGGGAAGTCCGGCCGGCGCCATCAATGCCATTGAAGTAAGCGGCCTGCGCAAGGGCTTCGGCGACCTGCCCGTGCTGTGGGACCTGGACCTGTCCCTGGGCTGGGGCGAGTTCCTGGCCCTGTTCGGCGCCAACGGCTCGGGCAAGACGACTCTGCTGCGCACCCTGGCCGGCCAGGCCCGCCCCGACGACGGGACAGTTCGGATTGCCGGTTACGACCTGCGCCGTCGGCCGGCGGCGGCCCGGCGGCAGGTGGGCGTGGTGGCCCACAGCGGCTACCTCTACGACGACCTGACCTGCCGCGAAAACCTGGCCTTCTACGGCCGCCTTTACGCGGTGGAAGACCTGGCGGCGCGGGTTGCCGAAGTGCTGGAAAGGGTGGGACTGTCCCGCCGCGCCGACCGGCGGGTGCGCAGCCTGTCCCACGGGATGCAGAAGCGGCTGGCCATTGCCCGGGCTATCCTGCATCGCCCGTCCCTGCTGTTGCTGGACGAACCGGAGTCGGGCCTGGACCGGGAGTCGGTGGCGGCCCTGGCAGCCCTGCTGCGGGAATGGACGGCCTCGGGCCGGTCGGTGGTTATGACCACCCACAACGTGGACCTGGGCCTGGCCTGGGCCACCCGAGCGGCGGTAATGTCCAACGGCAAGCTGAACCTGGAAGGCGCGCAGGACTACCTGGGCGTGGGGAGATAGGAGGCAATACTCCGAAATGAGAACCGGAGGCAGGCGCAACAAAGGACTCTTGCTCGCACTGGTTTCCTGGACAACGGAGAAGGAATGGAATACCGGTTTGCAGAGCGACGAAATCAACGACTTTGACAACCTGATGCGCTTGCTGGAAAGCCAACCCGAACTGGCCGAGCGGTTGAAACTGGTTCTGGTCGGGAAGGACTTCTCGGAACTGCCGAATAACGTCGACGCCCTTTCCAAGGCGGTCAGGGAGTTGAGCGCCACGACCGCAAAGCTGTCTCCGGCTCCTGACCGCCTCAATGACAGGAAGGGTGAAGCGGAAGGGCGCCCGGGCAACCTGGCAGGGGACAACTACGAAGAACTGGTGGAGCCCAAGCTAATTGCAAAGGCGATGCTCGACCTCGGAATGCGTTCGCCCCGGACTGTCCTCAGCCGCAAAGGTAACGTGAACTCCCGGTTTACTTCCCTGCTGCAGGGGGCCATGGACCGTGTTTCTGAGACGCGAGACACGGCACAGATACAGAGGGCGGCACAGGCCCTGTCCGAAATTCATAACGCCGACCTGATAATAGAGGGGCAGGGCCCAACATACGCGGTATGCGAAATCTCAATTACCGTGGAACGCTACGATGTGGAAAGGGCCCTGGAAAGGGCCGAAGCCCTGCGGTGGCTCAGCGGCGCCGAAACTAGCAGTCTGTCCGAGAAACAGGTTGCGTGAAGGAATGGGTGTATGATGAGGGGGCACCTGGAGACGGAGGTCCCACGATGAGCAAGACCTACCTTCCCTATGACCCAGACCAGCAG
>JAJEDS010000347.1 GCA_022821365.1 Dehalococcoidia bacterium
TTGACAATCCCTTCCTTGACCTCATCAAGCAGGTCAGAACCACCGGCGACAATGAAGGCGTCGGATGCAGAGTTCGCAGTCAGCAAGGCCACGGCATCGTCCAGGGATTGGGGTTCGTGATATTGGAAGGGATTCATGGGATTCTCCTCTGGCCTGTCCTGTTCAGTTCATTTCTTGCATTGCAGCACGGGACGGATAAACCCGGGCGTTCAACTAATCTGCATCGCCCGAATCACCCGGTCGGGAGTCATGGGCAGTTCACTCAACCGCAGGCCCAGGGCGTCGTACACGGCGTTGGCGATAGCCGGGGCCACGCCGGGGCATGGGACTTCACCCAGGCCCTTGGCCCCCATGGGTCCCACCGGGTCAACGATGTCGGCAAAGATCACCTGCAAGTCGGGGAAGTCCATGATGGTGGGGCTCTTGTGCTCCAGGTAGCTGGCGTTCAGGGTTACGCCGGTGGGGCCGTCGGTAACCAGTTCCTCAGACAGGGCAAAGCCCAGCATCTGGGAAATGGCCCCCTCAACCTGGTTCAGGGCCATCCGGGGGTTCATTATCCGGCCCGAGTCCTGGGCGGCCACGTACCGCACCACCCTCACTCGGCCCGTGTCGGTGTCCACTTCCACCTCGCAGAAGTGGGCCCCGAACGCGTTGACGATGTAGTCTGCGCTGCCCGGCACGGGAATGGTCACTTCCTCCGTGATGGCTTCCCCGTCCATGCGGGCGGCCACGTCGGACAGGTCCATGCTGCGGGAAGGATCGTCGGTAACGAAGACCCGGCCATCCCTTATGTCCAGTTCCATCACCGGGGCCTCAAGCCCGTCTGAAGCCAGGTCCAGCAGCTGGCGGCGCACCTCGGCGGCGGCCCGAACCAGGGCGCTGCCGGTGGAGAAGGTAGCGGTAGAGCCGGCGGTGATGGGCGCTTCAGGTGTGGTGGCAGAGTCCCCAAAGACGGTGATGATATCTTCTGCATCGACGCCCAGGATTTCGGCGGCCATCTGGGGTAGAACGGTGGTGGCGCCCTCCCCGACGTCCATCAGGCCGCTTAGCAGTGAAATCTCCCCCGTTTTGGCGACGCTGACGGTGGCGGCGGAAGTGGAACCTGGGCCGCCCCGGTAGATCATCATGGCCATGCCCTTGCCCCGCCGCTTCGAAGGGTCGGCCGGCTGCTCCAAAGGCTTGTCCCATCCAAAGGCTTCCGAGCCCCGGGTCAGGCATTCCTCCAGGCCGTTGCTGGAAAAGGGAATGCCGCCCTCGATGGGCTGGCTGTCCACAATCTGGTCCGGCGGCGACAGGCGGGGGCCGGGCTGCCCCTCCGGCGGCACCCGGTTTTTCAGCCGGAACTCCAGCGGGTCCACCCCCAGTTCCTCGGCCACCCGGTCCATCAGCGTCTCCAGGGCGAAATGGCCCTGGGGCGCGCCCAGGGCCCTGTAGGAACCGGCGGAAGGGCAGTTGGTGTAGGCCAGGTATGACTCGTAACGCACGTTGGGGCAGCGGTAGAGGTAGATGATGCCCTGCCCGGCCCGCCGCGCTACGCCGGGCCCGGACGCCGCGTAGGCGCCGGTGTTAAGGGTTGAGGTTCCGTGAATAGCCGTGATAGTGCCGTTCCGCTTGACGCCCACCTTCAAATGGATGCGTCCCGCATGTCGAGTACGGCCAGCAACGAATTCGTCCTCCCGGGAAAACTCGATACGCACTGGATTGCCAGCCTGCCGGGACAAGAGGGCAGCCAGGCAGGCCAGGCGCGACTCGTCCTTGTTGCCGAAGCCGCCGCCCAGGAAGGGGCCAACCATCTGTACATTTTCGGGAGGAATATCCAAGGCTTGGGCAAGAGCTACCTGGTCGAGATGGACACCCCGGGTGGACTTCCAGACCGTAACCCTGTCGCCATCCCAACTGGCCATCGCCGCCCGGGGTTCCATGGGAGTGGCCGAATGGCAGGCTATGTCGTATGTCTCCTCCATGACCAGGTCCGCCTCAGCAAAACCGGCTGCGGTATCCCCCCTTCCAATGGACAGGGGCGGGTTAATGGCCAGGTTCCCGCCAGGATGAATATCGACGGCGTCGGGAGCCAGGGCGGAATCGGGGTCGGTGTAAAATGGCAGTTCCTCGTATTCCACCTTGATAAGTGCCAGGGCCCGGCGGGCCGCGTCATCGTCCACCGCCGCCACGGCCGCCACCTCGTCACCCACAAAGCGCACCCGGGTGTCCAGTACGCTGGTGTCCTGGGCGATGGGCGCTACAGCCCGGCGGGGCACATTGAAGGGGGTGATAATAGCCAGCAAACCTTCAACCTGTTCAGCCTCGCTGGTATCGATGCTGACGATATTGGCGTGAGCGTACGGGCTTCGCAGGACGTGGCCGTATAGCATCCCTGGCAGCTTCAGGTCTGCCGAGTATCTGGCCTGGCCCACCAGTTTCTCGGGAAAGTCACGGCGGGTTACGTTCTGGCCCACAATTGACATGGTGGTCATGGGTGGCTCCTTTGGATCATGGGTTTGGGACCCTGGTCAGCAACCGGCGGCTACCAGCGGCTTCCCGGCGCCTTTTCCTGAATAATTTCACCGAACAGGCTCAACACCTGGTCAACTTCCAGGACTACAACCGTCCCGGTATGGGAAGCGTCGCCTCCCGTTGGGGA
>JAJEDS010000057.1 GCA_022821365.1 Dehalococcoidia bacterium
CTGACAAGGACCCAGCCATTCATGGCTTCACCCGCATCCAACCACCTGTGGCGTCCCCCAATAGCCGCCTGAGGATATTCCCCGGACAGGCTGCTAGGGGTATGGGAATACCCGTAAGGGCAGGAATCAGGCTGGTTTTGCCTCTTCGCGCAGCCTTATTTTGTGTAGCGTTTCCCGCTTATCTCGGCAACGAAAGGCCGGCACGACTGTTCAGTGGCCGCAAAAGCCACGCTGTTGAACCCTCCCCGGACGCCATAACATTGAACAAGAAGGAAAGGTGCTGGACTTTGGAAATCGGAAAGTTCCCCCCTCACTTACTTCAGGAACTGCTCTCCAGGCAAAGGGTTCCTGACCCCAGCGTACTGGTGGGTCCCAAGATTGGGGAGGATGCGGCAGTCGTCGAACTGGGCGACCGGCTGCTGGTAGCAAAATCTGACCCCGTTACATTCGCCACTGAAGACATAGGCTGGTACGCTGTGCAGGTAAATGCAAACGATGTAGCGTGTACTGGCGGTGTATCACGGTGGTTTCTAGCTACGCTCTTGGTGCCAGAGTCCTTTACCGAGAACGAAGCCGAAGCAGTCTACGACCAGGTCCTGTCCGCGTGTAACTCCCAGGATATAACTCTCATTGGCGGGCACAGTGAGGTCACTTATGGGCTTGACCGGCCCATCGTGATGGGAACGATGCTGGGTGAAGTTGTCAGAAATCAGCTGGTCACAACCGGCGGGGCCGTGGAAGGCGACAGCATCGTCATGACTGGGGGAATTGCCATCGAAGGAACTGCCGTCCTGGCGAGAGAAAACCGAGAAGAACTGATAGCTGCTGGTGTTTCGTCAGGTACCGTTGACGTTGCCCGCAATTTTCTTTACAAGCCTGGAATCAGTGTCGTAAAAGCGGCGCGGACCGCATGCTCCGTTGCCGACATTCATTCCCTGCACGATCCTACCGAAGGGGGGTTGGTAACGGGTCTAAGGGAAATAGCGCTTGCTTCAGGAATGGGACTCGCCGTGGAGCACAGCAGCATACCCGTCCTTTCTGAATGTGAAGAAATCTGCGAGGTTCTTGGGATAGATCCTCTGGGACTGCTGGCATCAGGGTGTTTGTTGATAACTCTTTCAGCCACACAGGTCCCCACTTTGCTGAGGGCGTTGGAGGAAGCGGGTATTTTCGCTTGCGAGGTGGGCCAGGTCATTGCGCCCGAAGAAGGGTTGATAATGGTTGGCTATGAAGGCGAAGTCCAGCTGCCGGAGTTCAGCAGGGACGAACTGGCTCGTTACATTTCTGAAAAGTGTAATACACAAGGAGTGTAACAATGGAGTACACTCAATAAATTGCCCCTTCGATAATAGTACACTTACTGAGCATGCCTCCACTCGCCAAATCTACATTTGATACATTTATTGGCTATTGCGGTACACTTCCAGCGCCGCTGCCAGGTGGTCCGCCGTAGTGTTGGCGCCGCTGACAGTGATGGCTACCTTCTTTCCCTTCAGGGCCTCCCGCTGCTTCAGGGCCCCTGCGGTGGCAGCCGCTCCGGCCCCCTCCGCGAGGGTGTGCGCCTTTTCCACCAGCAGCCCCATGGCATAGCGCAGCTCGTCGTCGCTGACCAGTACAAAGTCGTCAAGCAGATGCCGGATTATCCTCTGGGGCAATTCGTAGCCGTTCATGGTGGCAATACCTTCAGCAAAGGTTTTCATAGGCGCCTGGACTAACTGGCCTTGCTGCCAGGACAGGTAGCCGGCCGGCGCCCCCTCCCCTTGTACGGCTCTGACTTTGATTTCCGGGTTAATGCCCTTGGCCACGATGCATGCCCCCGAAACGCCGCTGCCTCCCCCCAGGGGCAGGTACATCACTTCCACGTCGGGCAGGTCCTCGATTATCTCCAGCGCCTGCGTCCCTACTCCGGCAATCAGGAGAGGCTCGTCGGTAGGATGCACGTACCGATAGCCTTCTTCCCGTGCCAGCCGTTCAGCGTGGGCCTTGGCTTCGTCAAAGTTTTCACCGTAGAAAACTAGCTCTGCCCCCAGGGTCTGCATTGCCGCCACCTTAAGAGGGTTTGGTTCCTTCGCCGGAAGGGCTATCAACGCCCTGGCGTTGAATATTTGGCATGCGTTGGCGATGGATTGGCCGTGGTTGCCGGTGGAAGCAGTAATGACTCCCCTTCGGCGCTCTTCTTCGCCCAGATGGGCCAGTAAGTTTATGCCGCCCCTTACCTTAAACGCCCCCAAAGGGTGGTATTCCTCATGTTTCAGGTAAACATCGGCTTCAAAGAGCCCGCTCAACCCGGCTGAGTAATGGAGGGGAGTTCTGGCCAGGTAAGGAGCAATGGTATTGCGCGCTTCGTAAACGTCCCTGAGGGTAGGTGGCTGGATCATCATTCCTCTCTTGGTGCTCTTGGCTGGAATTCCTGAGATGTTCAGACAATCGGCGAAACCGCGGACCAGGGCCAGCCTAGCAAAGGCGCCACGAGGGGTCAATCCAGCGCCCACACTGGCGAGATTCTCCTGACCGCGTTCAAGGCCGCGAGCCATTCCTTCATGGGCTTTCCTTCATGGAGGGGTTGTAGCCGAGGCGCCCGAGCCTTGCGCGCAAGTAACGGGCAATCCCAGTGTTCATTCCTCGTGTTACTGGATGCCGGAATCTTGCTCACTAACCAACGCCATGTACTGGCCCCGAAAGACGCCGGGTAAACGGAGAATACTCTTGACGCCCCGGGTTTCCCCCGTGTAATACCCAGGCAAACCCAGGCGCCTTCCTGCCCCCAATACCAGTGGGCGCGCCAGGTCAGAATGTAATCGCCCCGGGCCCTTCAACATCCCGAACGCTCCGGTCCACCTCAAAAAACTGTCGCACTGAGAGGCGTTTTAGGGACCTTTTGGGCCTCAACCCCGTCCTCAGACCCCTCCAAATCGGCCTTTTCGTATCTGGTTTTACGTTCCAGTTATTTCTTAAAAAAGTATAAAATATTGAATAGACAAGTGTTGACATTGGCCGGAACACTCTGTACAATCTAATACATCTTAGCACTCAGCACTACATCGCCACTTGAAGAGGAGGAGTACTATGGCCAGGAAGACTAAACTGATGCAGCGTGTAGAAAGGGAACACCAGCGCCCGCTGGAAAAGTTGCTTCCCGAGATGGTTAATGAAAAGGGACTCTCGAGTACCGCGGAGGAACTTGGTGTGAGCAAGGCTACTCTTGGGTATTGGCTCCTCAAGTTGGGCATTAGCGTCCGCCGCGTGGCGCTGGCCCCAGGCGAAACCCTGGAGGTAAAGAGGGTAAGCTAATTGTTGTCCGGCCTGGCATATCGCCGGAATAGAGGGACCAAGAATATGCCCAGGTGGTGGATGTGATGAGAAGGGTCATTTAAACCCGTAGCCGTAAGGAAAGCCGCCCGAACAACTCGTTCGGGCGGCTTTTGCGTGGTCCGGATTGTGGGGGCTGCCCCTCGTGTATTATTTTTGAAAATTTTTTAGACTTATGTCAACCAGACCACGCCGGTGTTCGTGGTCCAGGACGTGAAATGCGTTTCACCGGCATACTGGAATACCCTTTTGGGGCCGAAATGCTCTCTACGCGCCTCCTGGGCAAAAGCGGTACATTTATGTTTACTCTTTTGCGTTTTCCGTGGCACTTCCAGGCTGCCCTCCTAACCTTGGAAAATGTCCTCCGGCAGGAAGGCTGAAACCGTAACGTTAGGCAGGTCCACAATGTTGCTTATTTTCAGGTCCACCGCAACGCTGCAAATAATGTAAGCCTGTTCCTTGCTCCAACCCCTGTCCTGCAGCAATTCAATCATGTTTATCAGCGCATTTCTGGCTGCCAGTGTAAGATAGTCCTCTCCTTCCTGTGTCCCGTCAGCCCGTATAGGCATTCCCATTGTGGCGATGAAATTACGAGGCGCTGCCCACTCCGGTGGCAGAAAATACCCCGGGTGCGCGTATCTGGGGAAGCGGATGTTGTGCCGCGCAGCCGCGCCTTTTAGCAATTTGAAACGCACTGCCGCAGTGGCCCCCATTTCGATGGCCGTAATGCAGCACTCCGAATCGCCCTGGGCAAAATGACCGTCGCCTGCTGAATAAAGCGCCCCGGCCACATTGACCGGAATTAGCAGGCGGGAACCCTTGGTCAACTGTTTAGCGTCCACGTTGCCGCAGTTCTCCCGCGGAGGCAGGGTTCTAAGCCCCATCTCTGCTATTGTCCCACCCGAGGGAACGGCGTCTTCCGGGTCTGGTGGGGCGGCGGTACCCCCTCTGCTGACCAGGTCAGCCTCCCTGGCAGCCCACGCCCGCAGCTGTTCGTGGGAAGGCGCGATGCCGGCGGTCCCCATGAACGAGCCATCTATGATGCGGACACCCGGTATTTGCGGCGAAGTAGCCCATCCATCTTCTATCTGCCAGTGGGCCAAATAGGGCTCCGTAAAGATGTCCCTCAGAAATCCCGCTCCAGGCCGATTCCGGGTCCACCCTCTAGGCTGGGCGACGATGTCCAGGTATTCAATCTCCAACAGGTCTCCGGGTTCGGCTCCCTTAATGTAGACGGGGCCAGTCAAGGGGTGGGCCACCTTGGCATCCAGTCCCGCCAGGTCTGCCTCCGTCATTCCTGGTTGAATCTGGCAGTCCGACGCGTCCCTGGTCTCCAGCACGACTTCTTCCCCTTCCTCTACTTCCAGGATCGGAGGGATGTCCGGATGCCAGCGATTGTGGCCCTTCTCGGGTTCTTCCTTAAGTCTCTTGCTGCGGTCTATTTCTACGCTCTGCATGCTGCTTGCCGCCTTATGTAAAACTCTGAAGAATGGTGGATTTCTTTTTGCAGACCGTCCAACGGTCAACGGACCAGGGAATTATAGTACTATGGGCCTGTACGGCGCCGGTATCATATCCTACCCCATTCGAAGTGCGGCGCGCTTTCAAGCTTGGGGGATTCCAACGGCGATCGCATTGTGCAACCCCGATTTCCCGCCGGTAGCATCGTAGCGGGCTATGCCAGTCTTCACAGGCGCCCACCTATTGCCTTCTAGCCTGGCGCCCCACTATCTTGAAACCGGAAACCCCGAAAAACCCTGTTTGTCCTGTGTCCCTTAAGGTTCTCCCGCACTACTCTGGTGGAAACAGTCTGGCAGCCGACAGAAGCCAGGATCCTGGTAATGAGTGGAATTGAGCGGAAATGAGGGGGAAAATAAAATTTTCTCCCCTCCGCCAGGGTTGTTTCTAAGTGGAGAGCCACTGCCATTTTGCACCGACACCACGGGTGTCGGCTCAATCTGACTCCCAATCCTCAGATGAGACATCCGAAAGGCAGTGCCCTGGAGCGGAACACGATTCAGCTTGACCCTCATTTGGGGCAGGGTTATCATCCCAGGAACTGAAGGGAAGAAGCGCCTGTGCGGCTTTCACTTATGGGCGCCGTCTTCTTCCTTCCTCTCCCTACCCAATACTCTCTATCTTGGAGGGCCTATGCCACAAGCTCACGAGTTGATTGTCCAGTTCCTTGAAGAGGCAGGAATCGAGTATGTGTTTGGTATTCCCGGCGGGGGCACGGGCCAGATTTATAACCTCCTGGTAGGTAGGGAAGACCGGGTAAAAGCCATCCTTTGCCGCCACGAGCAGACCGCTGCCATTATGGCGGACGCTTACGCCCGGGCCACGGGCAAGCCCGCTGTGGTCATGGGGCAGGGTCTCTTCATCGGATCCAACGCCAGCTTCGGCATCATGGAGTCCATGCTCAGTAGTTCGCCAATGCTGGTCCTGACTGATACTTCCGACGGCGGCTCCGCCCAACATCCGGCCAACCAGTCGGGCGCCGGGGAATATGGCAGCATTGATTTGCCAACCATCATGAAGTCCATGACCAAGTACACCACCCTGGCCACCAGCCCCAAAGAGGCGGCCCTGGGCACCCAGTTGGCTATCAAGCACGCTACCAGCGGCCGCCCCGGCCCCGCGGCAGTGGTAATGCGTTCGGCCTCCATAGCCGGAGAGGTTGATGTGGAATCGCCTCCCTTCATTCACAATACTTCAGGATATCTGAATACGGCCAAGCCCCAGAGCTCCCCGCAGGATATAGAAAGGGCCATTGAGATTCTTTCCTCTTCCCGACGTCCGGTCATCATGGCCGGCAACGGCGTACACCAGGCTAAGGCCCATGCCCAACTCCAGCAATTGGCGGAAATGTGGGGCGCGCCCGTGGCTACCAGCTACAAGGGTAAGAGCGCCATCGCCGAAACCCATCCCCTGTCCGTGGGTATGGCGGGGGTTTACGGCCAGGAAGCAGCCAATAGGGCTGTGGGGGACGCTGATACGGTGATTATAGTTGGGGCCAAGCTCAGCCCCCAGGACACGGTGCGAGAACGCCCCTCCGTGTTCGACCCGCATCACCAGCGGATCATCCAGATAGACATTGATGACCGCAATGCCGGATGGACCTTTCCCGTAGAACTGGGCCTGATCGGTGACGCGGGAAGTATACTCAATCAGCTCGTTGAGGCTTCAGGGGAAGCCGCTCAGTCCTCGGCCGGAAATCGCCAGGAATGGACTGACAGTCTGTCCCGCCGCAAGGAAGAAGCCGGGTTCTATGAAGACCCGACCATGCATGTGGATTCCTCGCCGGTAATGCCCCAGCGCTTGGTGGCCCTGCTGCGGGAAACCATGCCCGATAATACCGTGTACGCCCTCGACGCAGGCAATAACCGCACCTGGATGGCCCACTTTTACCAGTCGGCCCAGGCTAACACCTTCTTCGCGCCGGGCGGTACCGCCGGCATGGGCTGGGGTCTGCCGGCCGCCGTCGCCCTTAAGCTGGTTTATCCGGACCGGCCCGTAGTGGGTGTCACGGGCGATGGCGGCTACATGATGACTGTCAACGCCCTTTCCACTGCCATGCAATACCAGTTGCCCCTGATTTGCATTGTATTCAACGACAACGCCCTGGGAATGGTACGCCACCACCAACCGGAAGGCAGGCGCATCGCTTCGGAGTTCGTGGAGACCGACAACGCGGCCGTGGCCCGGGGTTTCGGCTGCTACGGCGTGCAGGTCAGCGATTCGCGGGACCTTCCCGGCGCCCTCCGGGACGCGCAGGCTTCAGGCCTGACGGCCGTCATTGATGTGATAATCGACCGCGGCCCTTCGCCCGACGACTGGCGGGCCGACCTCAGGACCGCAGGCGAGACTTAGGCCCTGACCTTAACCGCAAGAGACCAGGTTATAGAGAGAGCTTACCTCTTGGGGCAGGCACGCGCCTGTCCCTTCCTGTTCTAGTTGCTTTCGATGGGCGGAAAGCACCCTGTCTGAGTGGGCCATCTGGTGATCGGATGAGGTTGTTGATTGAGAGCAGTCCCGAATTTAGGTATATTGCCCTTGCGCAGGCCTCGGTGCGGCGCTGCTCCTGAGTCTTATGTAAATTCATCAAATAGCGAGGATTCCCATGGCAACTTGGACAGATGCCCAGATGTCTTCCATAGACAAGATGCTCAACCCCAAATCCGTGGCTGTAGTTGGCGCCACGCCCCGCATGCAATACGGCGGGCGTTTCCTCAACGCCATGTTGAAGGCCCAGGACCGAGTGAACATTTACCCGGTAAACCCGCGATACGATGAAATTATGGGCATTCGGTCGTATCCCAGCGTGTCCGACTTGCCAGAGGCCCCTGACCTGGTGGGCATAGTGGTGCCTTATCACCAGGTCCTTAACGTATTGCAGGAAAGCCATGAGAAGGGGGCCAAATCCGCTATTGTAATATCGGCAGGGTTCTCCGAACGTGACGTAGACGACCGCCGCGACCTTCAAGCAGAGGTGGGAGCCTTTGCCAGGGAATCTGGCATTCGCATCTGCGGCCCCAACTGCCTTGGAGTCGCCAACGTCCAGGCAGACATCTGGCCATCCGCTTCCTCCCGTGGTTCCGACGGATTGAGCGGCCCCATCGGCTTGGTCTGCCAAAGTGGGGCCTCCGCCTTCGGCCCGTTTCTGACGCGCGCAGTCGAGGAAGGCATCGGCCTTAGTCACATCATTTCCACAGGGAACGAGGCAGACCTGGATTTCTGCGACTTTGCCCGCTACCTGCTGGACCAGGACTCGGTGAGCGTGATAGCCGGCTTCGTTGAGGGCTTCAAGGACGCCCGAAAACTGGTCGAAGTTGCCAAGGTGGCGGCGGACAGGGGTAAGCCCATCGTCCTGATCAAGATTGGGCGTTCTGATCTGGGTTCGAGGGCCGCCCGTTCACACACTGCCGCCCTTACCGGTTCTGATGCCCTGTACGACGAGATATTCGCTCAGTACGGCATCACCCGGGTACAGGACTACGATGAACTATTGGAAGTGTCCCAACTGCTGGCTCATACTGGCAGACCGGCCCAACCGGGCGTCGCGGTCGTGTCCCACTCCGGCGGCATCAGCTCCCTGACGGCAGATATGTGCGGCCAGGCCGGACTGGACCTCCCGCCTCTCACTGACGAGGCGCGGGATGGTATTAACGACGTGCTTAAGGGTTTTGGCTGGGCGGCTAACCCATCCGACGTGACCGGGTTCGCCAACAGTGATTCCTTCCCCGAAATCATGCGCCACATGAGTGAACAACCGCAGATCGGGACCCTCGTGGTGGCCAGCGCCGGCTCCGATGCCCAGGCCGAGCAGGTCATTGCCCAGCGGGACAACAGCGAGCGAGGTCTGGCCTTCCTGTGGACCGGCACGCGTTCCGCCACTGCGGGCCTTTCAAAGCTGAAAGAAGCCAGGATACCGATCTTCTATGTCCCCGACAAGCTGGCATTAGGACTGAAAACCCTACTTAACTATCACGAGTGGGTAAATGTAAAGAGTTCGGAAGGATTTGGACAAAAAGAAGCGATAACCGATACAAATATTGATTTTGTTACTATACTCAGGAACGACAACCCAGTTACTCTGTCAGAATCCAAAAGTAAACAATTGATTTCCGGTTGGGGGATACCCATAACTCGCGAAAAACTGGCCGAAAATGCGGCCGTTGCGGTGCGGCTGGCGGAGGAAATCGGTTATCCCGTGGCCCTGAAAGTGGACTCGCCGGACATTTTGCACAAGACGGAAGCAGGAGTGATTCGCCTTGGGCTGGGAGGCGCTGCGGAGGTATCGGCTGCCTACGATGAGATTATGTCCGCAGCGGCTCAGGCAGCCCCGGGGGCGCAAGTAAATGGCGCGCTGGTCCAGGAGATGGTATCCGGTGGAGTCGAAGTGATAGTCGGTGTGTCCTACGACGATCAACTGGGCCCGGTCCTGCTGTTCGGGACTGGTGGCGTGATGGTGGAAGTCTATAACGACGTTGCCCTGCGGCACTGTCCCATTACCGGGTCAGAGGCCATCGGAATGATTAACCAGGTCAAGGGTTCACGACTGCTCAAGGGGTTCCGTGGCGCTCCCCCTGCCGACGTGGATGCCCTGGCTGACGTCCTGGCTCGGGTCTCGCAAATGGCGGTCCAGCTTGAAGGCACCCTGTCGGAACTGGACGTCAATCCCCTGATGGTCCTGCCCGAAGGTCAAGGTGTGAAGGCGGTGGACGCGCTGATTGTTTTCAGGGAATAGCCCAGATGGTGTCAACTGACCCTTCCGGCTGGCGTTGTTTGACAATGATCCCGAAGTCAAAACAACACATTCAGGCCTACACCCGATTCCAGCTCGAACCTGTTAATCGTGTTGCTGCAGCACATTCCCCGCTAAGTCGGTAATGTGATCGATCTTTACCAGGACGGCGGCTCCCAGGCGGTCTGGGTCGCGGTCCAACTCTGCCTGCACCGTTCGGTACATCACGTTGTTTCGTATGGCTCCGGCTTCGTAAACGACAGCCTTGCCGTGGAAACGCCACGTAATACGAAGCGCCGAGTTACGGTAAAAAATCACCACGTTGGGGTTCGCAGCCACGTTCTCCAGTGCCGACCTCTTGGCCCTTTCCCAGTAGGCCAGCGTCTCCCGGTCGAAGACCATCACACTGCCCTTCATACTGATTTGCGGTCGCCCGTCTGCCGT
>JAJEDS010000302.1 GCA_022821365.1 Dehalococcoidia bacterium
CTCCAGGTGCAAGTCAGCCCAGATTGGCCTGGCAGAGAGTCCGGCATGCAATAAACTATATTTTCCATTCATTTCCACTCATTTCCACTTATTCTGTATTTGGGGACCTGTCCCTTGAGGATGGAAATGGCGGCTCAAAGGCAGTAATGCCTTGCCTAGTTCCCACCGGGACTTACCACGAAATAACTGTGAGGCCCCGTATTCCAAGGGGGTCAGGGGCGCTCTATCCCAATGGTAAAGAACGGATAGGCAGTTGGACAATGGCCAGGAGTCAGCAAACTGAATATGGAGAACGAAATAAAGCAAAGCCATGCGCCAAAATGCAGTTGCCCTGCCCTGTCCGTAGTCGCGATTGCCCTGCCCCTGTTTGACCCGCCCGTCGCCCGCAGGTATATTACTGTAGTTTCCCCGCCCAGGTCCTGTCTCCTCCGGCTGGAGAGGGTCAGGGTGAGGGGGAAAGGGAGGGCCCTTCAATGTATGCTCTGATTCTGGCCGGGGGCAAGGGAGAGCGGCTTCGCCCCCTGACCGATACTCTGCCCAAACCACTGGCCCCGCTGGATGGCAAACCCATTCTCTGGTACCAGGTGGAATGGCTTAAGCGTGCCGGGGTTACCAACGTGATCTTCCTGGTGGGATATCGCTGGGAAATGGTGCGGGAGTATTTCGGCGATGGATCAAAGTTCGGAATTAAGCCCACCTACAGCGTGGAAACCCGCCCCCTGGGAAGGGGTGGCGCCATACGCATGGGGATGGCCCACGTTCCAGAGGGTGAGGACACCGTCATTGTTCTCAACGGTGACATTGTTACCGGTCAGGACCCCAACGAGGTGCTGGACTATCACCTCGACAAAAAGGCGACCAGCCCCGACCATCTCGCAACCATCCTGGTTGTGCCCATGGTGAGTCCCTATGGATTGGTGGACTTGAACCAGGAAAGCGATGTGGTCGGGTTTCGGGAGAAGGTGGAGTTGCCCCATTGGATCAACGCCGGTGTTTACGTATTCGACCGGGCCATGGGACCACTGATGCCGGAACTGGGCGACCATGAAGTCACCACTTTCCCCGATCTCGCTATGCAGGGTCGGATCTCTGCTTTCAAGTCCAACCGGTTCTGGCGCAGTGTGGATTCCTTCAAGGACTTGCGGGAGGCGGAGGAATACGTCCGGGAAACGCAGCATGGGGCGGAGGCGCACCCCATATCATCATACGGCCCCGTTTCGTCATTTAGGCAGAATCCGGAATCCGGAACTGGCGCAATCGGGCCAGAACCTGAGCCTGGGGGGCTGATTCACTAGTGGCGACAATTATCAGCCCTGAAATGGTCAATCAAGTCTCCCAGGCCGCCGCCAGGGTGAAAGAGAACATTGGTCGCGTGTTGGTGGGCAAGGAAGACGCGGTAGAACTGACCCTGGCTGCGGTGCTCAGCGGCGGCCACATCCTGGTGGAGGACGTGCCGGGTATCGGCAAGACTACCCTGGCGAGGTCCCTGGCCGGTTCCCTGGATTGTGCCTTCCGGCGCATCCAGTTTACCCCCGACCTCATGCCTTCGGACATTACCGGCGTCAATTACTACAACCAGAAGACGGGAGAGTTCGAGTTCCGGCCCGGCCCGGTCATATCCCAGATTGTCCTGGCCGACGAGATTAATCGCGCCACGCCCCGCACCCAGTCTGCACTGCTGGAGGCTATGGGCGAGCAGCAGTTGACCATCGACGAGGTAACCATAGCCTTGCCGGCGCCTTTTGTGGTCATTGCTACGCAGAACCCCATTGAGCTGGAAGGCACGTTCCCCCTTCCCGAAGCCCAGCTGGACCGGTTCCTGATCCGGTTGCAGGTAGGCTACCCCGAGGAGGACCAGGAAGAGGAAATGCTGGTCCGGTTTGAAAATGCGAACCCACTGGCAGAGTTGGTCCCGGTGGCCAGCGGCCCCGAAATAGTCCAGTACCAGGCCATGACGCAGCGGGTGTACGTAGACCCGGTGCTCCGTAACTATACGGTCCGTATTGCCCAGGCGACCCGCCAGCACCCGGAAGTGGAACTGGGAGCCAGTCCCAGGGCCACCATGGGACTCTACCGGTGCAGCCAGGCCCTTGCGGTGATGCGCGGGCGGGAATACGTTACGCCCGACGAAATCAAAGAGCTGGCCACTTACGCCCTGGGCCACCGCATTATTCTCAAGTCGCAGGCGCGGCTGAGAGAACGCACCGCCGACGGCATCATCCAGGAAGTGCTGGAGCAGGTAACCGTACCAGTCTGACCCGCCATCGGCGGTCGGGTAGTGAAATGCTCAACGATTTCTGGCTCTTTGCCAGCGCTATTCTGCTATTCGTCGGGCTGGTTGCCAGCCAGGGACTGCTGCTGATTGTCGGGTCCCTGGTGCTGATTGTGTGGGTGCTGGCCAAATTCTGGGACCGCTTCGCCTTCAAACGAGTCAGTCACTCCAGGAGTCTGGGCAGGAACCGGGCCTTTGTGGGCGATTCCGTGGATTATTCGGTAACGCTGGTTAACGACAAGGTAGTCCCGCTGATCTGGGTGGACATCCACGACAACTTTCCGCCGGAACTGGACCTGCCCGGGGCCACGGTGCGGGGCACGGGCATGGAGGTGGACAGGGAACACCGGATCACCACTTCTCTCCTCCCCTACCAGCAGGTTACCTGGAAATACAACCTTCGCTGCCTGGCCAGGGGCTACCACCGGATAGGCCCCGTGAGGCTCCGCAGCGGCGACATTTTCGGCTTCACCGCCGCCGAGTCCCGCATCGAGGGAGTTGATCACATCCTGGTGTATCCCAGGATTATTGATCTCAATGAGTTAATTCTACCTACCGAACATCCGCTGGGAGACACCGGCAGCCGGCGCCCCCTTTACCAGGACCCCAGCAGGTTTTTCGGCCTGCGGGACTATCGGGTCCAGGACCCCATGAAGCACATAGACTGGAAGGCCACCGCGAGGCGTTCCCAGCTGCAGACCAAGGTGTTTGAGCCAGTTGTTTCGCTGGACGTGCTGATTGCCCTGAACGCCACCACCAGCGAGTTTGCCTGGCAGGGAAGCAACCGTCGGCTGTTCGAAAGGGCCGTTACGGTTGCGGCGTCAGTGGCAAACCACTGCTCGCAGATGGGCTATGAGTTCGGCCTGATCAGCAACGGCGTCGCGGTCTATTCCGGCAAATGGCTCAGCGTGCCCTTCAGCAGTTCTTCGCTGCAGCTGGGACTGGTGCTGGAGTCGCTGGCCATGGCGGGACCCTACTCGGTCATATCTCTAAGTGACGTCCTTCAACATGAACGGTCTTCCATACCGCCGGGAGCCACGATCGTCGTTATCACTTCTGTGGTAACCCGCGCTTTGTCAAACGAGATCTACAATATGCAGAGCAGGGGTTACCGGGTTATAGTTTTGTTTTCCGGTGACGGTGGGCCCCAGTTCCGGTTGCCGGATGTAACCGTAATTTCCCTGGGCAGGGCGTTGGAAGCTCTGGACGTCGACACGGTGGAACGGGATGAGCCAGTTCTGGCGAGTTAGCGCGATAACCTTAACGGCCTTGTACCTGGAGGCGACCGGGGCGTACCTGGCCTTCTCCATGTTCACGGCCCTGACGAACACCGCCGATGCCCGCCTTCCGCTGTGGCTGGTCTTCCTTGCGCTTATCTGGTCATTTGTCCTCTCCCTGTATATCCAGACCATCCGGTTTTCCCTGAATCTGCGGGGCGTCATCGGCCTGTTTATCAGTCTCCTCTCACTGCTGGTGTTGACCAACCTGAACTCAGGACTGGGGTTTTTTCCGATTGGACGCCTGATCTACGGCGATCTTCACCTTGCCTTCACCCTGGCGCTATCCTTCGTCTTCCTGGTGGGCCTCTGGTGGCGGGGGACGGGTCTGGCCCATGACGAGGTCTCGCTGGAGACGGTGAGGACAGCGTTCCAGTGGGCGCTGGCCGTTTTGATTGTTGCTGTGGTTGTTGACACTCTGGTGCCAGCGGATATAGTTGGCGGCTTCACTATTCTGGGGTTCTTTGCGGTGGGTCTCTTCGGCCTTTCCCTGGCCCGTTTTTCGACGGAATCGGCCGATGCGCAAATGATGTCCCGGGAGTGGTTCATTCCCATCGGCGCCGCCGTAGGGGCGGTGTTGCTGCTGGCCCTGCTGATTTCAGGCCTGGGAATGGGCGGTCTGGACGACGTCACCAGGCTGCTGCTCAGGTTGATCGGCAACGTGGGTGAGTGGATATTAAGGCCTATCCTGCTGGGACTGGGCTACATAGCCGAGGCCCTGGTGGTGTTTGGCAAATGGCTCACATCGGTAATGGGAGGGGGCGACCTCAGCGGCCTGAATGAGGCCCAGGAGCAGTTGCGGCGCTTCCACGAGAACCTGGAAGACGTGGAAGGGGCCGGGTTGCCCCAGTGGGTCTATACGTTGCTCCGGGTAACTGTTTTTCTCTTGGCCACCTTAATCATTGGGTTCATTGTGTTCCGGGTCTTTCGATTCCGGAGGCTGTTCAAGCTTTCGGGCGACGTACAGGAAGTTCGGGAATCGCTTTTCACCTGGGGCAAAGCAAATGCAGACCTGGCAGGACTGGTAGAAGGGTGGTGGAACGACCTGGTTGGGAAGGCGATCAACGACGGAAAGACTGAACCCGAACCCGAAGACCCCCGGGAGGTCTATCACCGGTTTCTGAATATATCCGACACCATGGGGCACCCCAAGGCGGAGGGCCAGACGCCAAGGGAACACCAGGATGATGTCGGGGAAGAACTGCCGTCTCAACCGGTGGACCGAATAGTGGGCGGATTCCATTCGGCCCATTACGGCAACCACCCGGCCGGCAGCGGTGAGATGCAGGTCTTGCTGCACGACTTGGCCGAGTTGCGGCAGCGTGAGGCTGAATGGAAGGAAAGGGAAAAGGCCAGAGAGAAAGAGAATTCGGAAGAGGCTGAAGAATAGCCGGTGTTCCGAACTGCTGGGATGGCCGCAGCGGTTCTATGGCTACCTGAACTGCGGTATCGTTTCCGTGGCCAGTGACTCCATCAACTCGCGGATCCGGTTCACGTCGCCAGTGTTGAGGGCCAATACCATGTGGTCAACGCCGGCGTCCCGGTAAGCCGCCACGGACAAAGCCGTTTGTTCCAGGTCGTGGCCGGGAATGCGGGCGCGGCTGGCCGCCCGGTCGCTGGATGGCCCTCCGCTGGCTTCCACCTCCACCCTGGCTGACCAGGTCAACTTTGTGGGGTCTCGCCCGGCATCGGCGGCCATTGCAGATATCTGTTCCTTCTTTTCGGCGTACTCCGGGGGTGTAACGCCAGAGGGATGCCATCCATCCCCCATGCGGGCGGCACGCCTGAGGGCGCCCGGGCTGGCGCCGCCGATCCACAGAGGGATGTGCGGTCCCTGCGCCGGCTTGGGTGAAAAGCGCAGGTCGTCGAAGTTCCAACGGCGACTGTGGTAGCTGGGAGCAGGGTTCGCCCACAGTTCCCGCATTACCCGGATGCACTCGTTGGTGAGAGCCGCCCTTTCCGACATGGGGATGCCGAGGGCTTCGAACTCCTCGGACATAGCACCCACACCTACCCCGAGCGTTACTCGCCCGCCAGACATCTGGTCCAGGGTGGCTGTGTACTTGGCCAGTTCCACCGGGTTATGGTAGGGGAGAACAAGCACCGATGTTCCCAACAGCACCCGGCTGGTCGTTGAAGAAAGATAAGTCAGGGTAGCAAGAGGGTGGTAATAGGGCTTGTCGTCCAGGCGTTCTCGGATGTAGCCATTGTTGAACAGGTGGTCCATAACCCACACCGAGTCATACCCCAGTTCTTCGGCCAACGGCCCGAAGGCCAGGGCTTCCTGGACGTTTTCGATGCCCCAGTTATTTGGAACGGTTACTCCGAACTGCATGGATTTCCTCCGCGCGGGTTTAGCCCGTCTTGATGGACTGAATCAGCCTGGCGGTTTCGATGGCTGCAACAGCGGAGTTGCTGCCTATGTTGCCGGACTTTCCCCCCGCCCGGTTAATTGCCTGATCCATATTGTCAGCGGTCAGAACGCCAAAAATGGTGGGCACTCCGGTCTCCAATCCCACAGACGCGATGCCGCCGGACGACTGCCCGGCCACCATGTCGTAGTGGTCCGTTTCGCCCCGAATTACCGCGCCCAGGCATATAACCGAATCGTACCTGCCCGTCTGGGCCATGGTTTTGGCCACCACCGGCAGTTCAAAGGAGCCCGGTACCCAGGCAACATTAATGTCCTCTTCCCGGACACCGAACCTTTCCAGG
>JAJEDS010000103.1 GCA_022821365.1 Dehalococcoidia bacterium
GCTCTTACGATCTTTCTTCTTCTATGAACTCGCGGTGCTGCCCATGTACCTGCTGATCGGCGTGTGGGGAAGCAGCACCATATTCGATCCAGACCGACAGCGGTTGTGGGGCATACCCATACCCTTCGATCTGGGTTCCTACAACCGCCCCAAGGAATACGGGGCGATGAAGCTGATGCTGGTCCTGGTGGCCGGCAGCGTGCTCATCTGGATTGGCATACTGGCCATGTATGTGGCGGCCGCCCAGGTGGAGCAGGGTACTTTTTCCATGGTGGAACTGGGCATCCTTGCTGAGCAGGGAGCATTCAGCCCCGCCTTCCAGAACTGGGTTTTCCCGCTCTTTATGATTGGGTTCGGGGTGCTGGCCGGCTTGTGGCCCTTCCACACCTGGTCGCCCGACGGCCACGTAGCCGCACCCACCGGAGTGAGCATGCTCCACGCCGGGGTGCTGATGAAGCTGGGAGCCTTCGGTATCATTCGGGTGGGAATGGTGCTGCTTCCCGACGGCGCCGAGGCCTGGATGCCGGTACTGATAGTCCTGGGTACTGTGAACGTGGTGTACGGGGCGATTTCAGCCATGTCACAGCGGGACCTGAAGTACATAATCGGCTATTCCAGCGTAAGCCACATGGGCTACGTGATCATGGGAATAGCTACGCTGCACCCGGTGGGTTTGACCGGCGCGGTGCTGCAAATGTTCTCCCACGGAATAATGACGGCCCTGATGTTCGCAATGGTGGGCGCCATTTACGAGCGGACCCACATCCGCGACATTACCGTCCTGAACGGGTTGATGAAGCGGATGGGCTATACCAGTTTCTTCTTCGCAATAGCAGGCTTGGCTTCCCTGGGACTGCCGGGGCTGAGCGGGTTCGTGGCGGAGTTCATGGTGTTCGTAGGCGTCTTCAAGACCTATCTTCCCCTGGCGGTGCTGGCGGTAATTGGCGCGGCCCTGACCGCCATCTATATTTTGCGCCTGCTGGCCCGGACCTTCTTCGGCGAACCCGACCCGCGGTGGGAAGGCCTGAACGACGCCAGCCCGGTGGAAAAGTCGGTGGGCGCGGCGTTCGTATTGATACTGCTGTTTGTCGGCGTGTGGCCCGCGCCATTGACTCGAGTGATTAACGTGGGCGTCGATTCGGTTATGAGACTGTTTTAGGCCCTTGCTGGACTATTGTGACTGCTGAGAACCTGACCGCAAACCTGCATCTGCTGACGCCGGAGTTCGTCCTGGCGGGCTTCGCGCTGCTGGTGTTCGTCCTGGACCTGCTGCTGCCGGATGACCACAAAGACCTTCTGGGCTGGTTGTCTGCGCTGGGGTTGATCGGGCTGTCCGTCCTGTCGGTAATAATGCTGGCGGGAGAGAACGAGTCCCTGTATAACGGCCTGCTGGCGGTGGATGCCTACTCCCTGTTCTTCAAGGTCTTCTTTTGCGGGATCGGCGTCTTCATCATTCTCAGTTCCATCGACTACGTCAAGAAATACCTGAACCACCCCGGCGAGTTTTATGGACTGCTGCTGTTCTCCATCCTCGGGATGAACCTGATGGCCATGTCCCGGGAATTATTGACGGCTTACATCTCGCTGGAGTTGCTGAGTTTCAGCCTGTACGTGATGGTGGCATATGCCCTGGGGAACCCCAGGTCTAACGAAGGCAGCCTGAAATACATCATAATTGGAGCCCTGTCTTCGGCCATCCTGCTTTATGGCCTGAGCATGGTTTACAGCAGCCTGGGAGTAACCAGGTTCGATGCCATAGCGGAGGCCCTGGTGGAGGGCGAGCTGGTCAGTCCCGCCCTGTGGGCCGGGCTGGCGCTGATCATAGCCGGTCTGGGGTTCAAGCTGGCGGCCGTGCCCTTCCACATGTGGGCCCCCGACGCTTATGAAGGGGCGCCCTTGCCGGTAACCGCCTACCTGGCAATTGCATCCAAGGCCGCGGCCTTTGCGCTGGTGCTGAGGCTGTTGGCGGAGGCCTTTGTGCCGGCCGGAGACCGGTGGGACCAGTGGCAGATAATCCTGGTGGTGCTGGCGGCCCTTTCCATGCTGGTGGGCAACCTGGTGGCCCTGGCGCAGCGCAACCTGAAACGGCTGATGGCCTACTCCAGCGTGGGGCATGTGGGCTACATCCTGGCCGGCACGGCGGTGCTGGCGCAGGACTCTCTTCTGGGGGCCAACGGCGTCATTTTCTACCTGGTGGGTTATTCGGTAACCAGCATGGTGGTGTTTGCCGCGCTGATCGCCTTCTTCAACGCCACGGGGCAGGAGGAAATCCCGGATCTGGCCGGCCTTGCCGACCGGCAGCCTTTCCTGGCAATGGCCATTGCCATCGGGCTTTTCTCCCTTAGCGGACTGCCCATCTTCGTCGGGTTCACCATTAAGTTCTACCTGTTCACCGCCGTCGCCAATGAGGGGTACCTGTGGCTGGCGGGACTGGCAATTCTGACGAGCCTGATCTCGCTCTATTACTATTTGCAGGTTATCCGGCAAATGTACATCCAACCGGCCCTGGCGGCGTCCGCATCCGAGGATGAACACGGGGAAGGGCCGGACAGTGAAGTTACGGAGGACGCCGGTGAAACTGAAGAACATCTCCACACGCCGGCTCATCACGAACCCGCTTCCGACTATGTTCCCCTGCCGCGGCCTTCCGTTGCGCTGATTGCAGTGGTGGGAATAGGGTTGGTGGCTACCATTGGGCTGGGAGTGTACCCCGCGCCATTGCTGGAACTGGTGGAAAGCGCCAGCGCGGCCATTTTGCCGGGTGGCTGAGGAAATTGGAGAGAAGCCAAACTTGGACCCCGAAACCCGCAAGCAGAAGCTGGAATCCTACCGCAACGCGGCATCTGAACTGGAAGCCGCGCTGAAGCGATTCCCTCCGGAGATGTGGCATTACCGGGACGAGCATGGCTGCTGGAGCATTCACGAGCACATTGTCCACATCTCCGACAGCGAGGCAAACAGCTACATTCGGTGCCGGCGTTTGATCGCCGAACCGGGTCTCGACCTGATGGCCTACGACGAGAATCGCTGGGCGACTGCGCTGGACTACCATTCCATAGAAACCGAAGGTGCGGTGGACCTTTTCCGGGCGCTGCGGCGGCAGACCTGTAAGCTAATCTGGGACCTGCCCGAATCCGCCTGGTCTAACACCTGCTACCATCCGGAAAACGGGAGTATGACCCTGGACGACTGGCTGGACGTGTATGAGAGGCACGTGGCCGAGCACGTGGAATACATGGAACAGAATTACGAGGAATGGGTAAAGGCCGGCAGCCTGAACGCGCCGGCATCATAGCCGCGAGGGAAGATCCTTCATGATTATTTCAGTTATCGGGAGCAGCACGGCAAAGCCGGACCACGCGGCCCTGGCTGAAGAAGTGGGCCGGGAACTGGCCCGTCGGGGCGTAATGGTGGCCTGCGGCGGCATGACCGGCGTGATGGAAGCGGTCTGCCGGGGCGCCAAGGCCGAGGGTGGCACCACCATCGGCATCCTGCCGGGCAGGCGCGGTTCCCCCTTTAATTCCTACATAGACATACCGATTTTCACCACCCTGGGTTACGCCCGGAACATCATCGTCGTGCATTCGGGCGAGGCCTGCATTGCCATCGGCGGCGCTTTTGGAACACTGTCTGAAATCGGCTACGCCATGGACGCCAAAATTCCGGTCGTGGCCCTGAGCACCTGGGAGCTGACCGTCAAGGGAGACGGCGACCCCATAGTTGACGGCATGATTCCGGCCACCGACCCAGCGGACGCGGTGGAAAAGGCCATGGAAGCGGCGCGAAGCGCTTCCGGGGTGATTGTTTAGCCGAAGAGGCCAGGTTTCTGGGTCGATGGCTAAGGTACAGGCAGGGTTCGCATTGAATTTCAATCCGGGCTGCAAGTCAGACTTTTGAGGGACTTTTAGCGTATGACCGGGCAGGACGCCAACGCAGTCATAGTTAAAGTACAGGGTCGGGAAGTCCTTGACTCCAGGGGCAATCCCACGGTGGAGGCGGAAGTGCGCCTCTCCAACGGGGTGAGGGCCCACGCTCTGGTGCCCTCGGGGGCCAGCACCGGCACCCACGAGGCCCTGGAACTGAGGGATGGCGACACTGGCAGGTTCGGCGGCGCCGGCGTTCGGCAAGCAGTGTCCAACATTGACGGCATTATCGGTCCGGCCCTGACCGGGCGGTCGCCTTTTGACCAGGCGGCTATCGACCAGTCCATGCTGGACCTGGATGGAACGCCGGCAAAGAGCCGGGTGGGAGCCAACGCCATACTGGCAGTGTCCATGGCTACGGCACGAGCGGCATCCATTGCCTGGCCCGATGCGGATGGTGAACTGTGGCGGTATCTGGCGGCAGGCAACCCGGTAACCTTGCCAGCCCCCATGTTCAATATCCTCAATGGCGGTCGCCATGCTTCCAACTCGGCCGACATCCAGGAGTTCATGGTCTCCCCGGCGGGCCTTCCCACATTTTCCGATGCCCTGAGGGCCGGCAGCGAAATTTACCAGGCCCTGAAGGGCCTGCTGCGAGCCGATGGGCATAACTTGAACGTGGGGGACGAGGGTGGATTCGCGCCTTCGCTGCCTTCTAATCGGGACGCCATTGAAGTGGTGCTGAAAGCTATTGAGGCGGCCGGATATGTGCCGGGCCGGGACGTTTACTTGACCCTGGACGTGGCCGCCTCTGAATTGTACGACCGGGACTCGGCGCAGTATGTGCTGGAGCGGGAAGGGCGGACGTTGGACGCCGGGCAAATGGTAGACCTTTACGCAGAGTGGAAGCAGTCCTATCCCATAGTCAGCATTGAGGACGGTTTGGATGAAGACGACTGGGAAGGCTGGACAGAGCTGACCCGCCGCCTGGGAAGAGCAGCGCAGTTGGTTGGCGACGACCTGTTTGTCACCAACATTTCTCGCATCCGCAGGGGTGTTGATGAAGGGGCCGGCAACTCGGTATTGCTAAAACCCAATCAGATTGGTACGCTAACCGAGACCCTTCAAGCTTTGCAAATGACGCGGGATGCCGGCTGGGGCGCGGTCATGAGTCACCGATCCGGCGAGACGGAAGACACTACCATCGCGGATCTCGCCGTGGGGTGGAACGTAGGTCAGATCAAGACCGGAGCGCCGGCAAGGTCGGAACGCGTAGCCAAGTACAACCGTCTGCTTCGGATCGAGGCGGAACTGGGTGCGGAGGCCAGCTATGCCGGAAACAGAGCCTACGCAGGTTACGGGTTTAACTAAGTCCTACCTGGCCTGGCGGATAACCCGCTACCTTGCCATCCGGGGTTCCAAACGGATATTGCGCTTCTCCTGGTGGCTGGTGGTAATCACCGGGAAAATTCTACTGGGACTGGCGCGTTTGCTTTCAGCCCCCACTCCCAGCTACGTCAATCGCGCCAGGATGAGCATTTACGGCTGGAGAATGTGGCGCCGGTGGTAATACCGGTGGCAATGCCTTTATTCGGTCGGGATGACAAGGGATCTCGTCGTCGGCCCTAATGGCCCATGGCCGGCAGCAGCCAGGTAAACGGAAATTTGGAGAAGTAACGAATGACTACACGGATTGGAGTCAACGGCTTTGGCAGGATCGGTCGGCTGGTAACCCGCGCTACCATGGAGCGGTACCCGGACAAGCTGGAAGTGGCGGCAGTAAACGACCTAACCGACGACAAGACGAATGCGCACCTGTTCAAATACGATACCAGCTACGGTGTTTACCAGGGACAGGTGGAGGCAAACAATTGGGACCTGGTAATTGACGGTCGCAATATCAAAGTGTTCTCGGAGAGGGATCCGGCGCGGATTCCCTGGTCTGAAATGGGTGTGGACCTGGTGGTAGAGTCCACCGGTATTTTCACCGATGGCGAACAGGCTGCAGGGCACATGCAGGGGGGCGCCAGCAAGGTAATTATTTCCGCTCCGGCCAGCAACGTTGACCTGACCATGGTGCTGGGTGTCAATGACGATCAGTACGACAAGGAAAAGCACAATATTATTTCCAACGCCTCCTGCACCACCAATTGCTTTGCGCCCATGGTAAAGGTTCTGCACGAAGCCTTTGGCATTGAACACGGCCTGATGTCGACCATCCACTCCTATACCAACGACCAGGCCATCCTGGATCAGCGTCACTCCGACCTGCGCCGAGCCCGGGCCGCCGCCATGAATATCATTCCTACCAGCACCGGAGCCGCACGGGCGGTGGGACTGGTGCTGCCCGAGCTGAACGGAAAGCTGCACGGCATTGCCTTTCGGGTTCCCACGGCCACCGGGTCGGTAACCGACTTCGTGGTTGACCTGGCCCGCGGGGTGACGGTGGATGAGGTAAACCAGGCCTTCAAGGCAGCCGCCGAAGGGCCGTTGAAGGGCATCCTGGAGTACACCGAGGACCCGATTGTCAGTTCCGACGTGCGTGAGAACTCCCACAGCTGCATTTTTGATGCCCTGTCCACCATTGTGATGCAGGACAACATGGTGAAGATAATGGGCTGGTACGACAATGAGTGGGGTTATTCCTGCCGCACGGCTGACCTCTGCTCGTTCATGAGCGACCAGGGCATTTAACCAGTTACAGCAGG
Source organism: Dehalococcoidia bacterium (assembly GCA_022821365.1). Taxonomy (GTDB): domain Bacteria; phylum Chloroflexota; class Dehalococcoidia; order Lucifugimonadales; family UBA3495; genus Bin22. The sequence goes on from JAJEDS010000103.1 coordinate 6,572, forward strand.
CAAAAAATGGGGGCGGGGAGGAACGATTACCGTATGGAAATAGTTCCTTGCCGCCCTCTTGTGTTCATTCTCCACCGGCCACACTTCCCTTCTCCGTCCTGCAGGCCGCAACTCGTCCTCATTAAAGGCGGTGAAGGGTGCGACGCCTGAACAGTCTCCGCCTGCCGCAACCGTCGGTGGAGCACATACTACTGCTCCTCATCGTCATTGTTGCGGTTG
>JAJEDS010000127.1 GCA_022821365.1 Dehalococcoidia bacterium
CCCCTTTTCGGGCGTTACACGGCCCGCCAGGTGGTGGTCCACCGACATGACCGGCGCCAGTGCGCATGCTCCCAGGCAAGTGTTGTAACGGATCGTAAGCTTGCCATCCGGAGTGTCGCCTTCGTCCTCCAGCCCGGCAGCTTCCAGCACCGACGCGATCACGGGCATGGCGCCAACCAGGTGGCACGAAGGACCCCAGCAGACCTCTATCCGGTGGTCACATGGCGGAACGGTACGGAAATTGGGGTAAAAGGAAACGACGGCCCAGACATCGTTGATGGTCGCCTTATTAAAGGTAGCGACCTCTTCAACGGCTTCCCGGGGAATATAACCCAGCTCATCCTCAACAGCCAGCAGGGATGAAAGAATGGTAACGGTAGGTTGAGGCTGATTTTGGACGGCCTTCCTGATTCGCTGCTTCAACCCATCCATCACTCGGGCCCCTTGGCCCATCGCACCTCAAGACAAGGTAGAAAACCGGCGCCAGGAAAAGTTCGTGAATTCCGTAACAATCTTCCACGATATTAACACATCGCTGAAATGGGGTTCAACTACACTAATGGAGCCATTTGCCCCGGTTACAGCAACCTGGCCCACCCTCTGCAGAAGACAATGTCCGTCCATTCTTCCCCACTCAGGTCGCCGGCATTTACCCCTTGCCAACCTGCATAACCAACCTCCACCATAAAACCATGACCTTAATGCGGTGGCCGCCGCTACCGCATCCATCGTATGGGCGACCCTGGAGGCCGCCCTGCCCCGGATGGTCAACCGTATGTGCAGACCTGAGTGTCTGCCCTGGCCGGGAGTGAAGGTAACCCCCAAAACGGGCCAAAATGGAACCAAATGGAACCATTATCAAAAAACCCTACATTAGTGCCCTTCGTGGCTAAAGCCCCAAAACGGGCCAAAATGGAACCAAATGGAACCATTATCAAAAAATCTCCTTGGTGCCAGCTCATCTTGAGCTTGTCGAAGGAGGAGCCCCCTCGTCGAACACATTACCAACCCTTGCTGGCAATTGGTGCAACACTGGTAAACAAGGAGAGGGCGGTCGTTGCCGCCCTCTTCGTAAACTCCATTTCGTCGCTGGACTTCTACTGGGTTGCTTGCGAAGTGAGGAACTGGTTCATCGCCGACTTGAAAATATCGTAGGGATGTGCCCCGGTGAACATCAGATTGCCCACCACGAAGGTGGGAATCCCTCGAATCCCGTGCTGCAGGGCTTCCTGGTACTGGCCCATCACCTTGTTGGAGAATTCGTGCGTTGTGAGGCACTCGATCATTTCATCGGCATCCAGGGATACCGACCTGGCAACCTCCGCCAGCACGTCAAGCTGACCCAGGTCCTTCCGGTCGTCCCAGTAAGCCTTGTACGCGGCGTGGTGAAACTCCATGAATTTACCATGCTGCTGGGCATATTCAGTGGCTTCCAGCGCGTACATCGTATTTGGCGTAACCAGGGGTGGGCGCATTACCAGTCCCGCCTCCCTCACCTGGGAGCGGATCGGCTCGCTCAGTTCATCCTCGGTCTCTCCTGATCGCTGCTGGCGCAGCAACCCTTCCTTGGGGGTATCCGGCCGTAGCAGATAAGCCCGTCCTTCTACGGCGATGTTATATTCCTCGCCAAGCTTGTCGACTCGTTCCAGGCCGACGTAGCACCAGGGTCAAACATAGTCGTACCAGACAATAACCCGCACGGGGTCGGGGCCGTTAGTATGCTGGTGATGCTCCTCTGCCATCTCTTCCTCCAGGGCGGGGACGTTGGGAACTTTAGGCGGATCAGGAAATCGGGTTGGGTTCTAAAATGGGATGATGAACCTGGAAACGTCGGGCCAGTTATTCGGCGGCCTGCTCGTCAGGGTAACGTTCGGAGGGTCCCATCCCATTTCTGTTCATTAGTAGAGACTCTGGCGCAGTCGCCAGCAAATCAACCAGTTCCGGCAGTTGCGAGATTCGTACGCAGTGGTCCATCTCCTGGTGCCAGTTTCCCCGGTCCAGCAGTACGGCGTGCAGGCCTGCCCCCCTGGCGCCCACCAGGTCCGAGCGAGGTTGATCCCCAACGTGGACAGCTTCCTGGCCGGCTACTCCGGCACGTTCCAGCGCAGCGACAAATATGGCCGGGTCAGGCTTTTCAACACCGATTTCCGCGGATGTCAGGCAGAAGTCCAGGTAGGGCGCCATCCCCAGGTTCCGGCACAACTCGTCCATGTCCCTTCGCAAATTGGAGATGACCCCAATTTGATAGCCCTGGCCCTTTAACCGCTGGAGTACACCAACCGTGTCGTCAAAGGGAATAAAGTCCTTGGGAACGCTGATGGCGATCTCCCAAATCTGCCGGGCCAGGTCGGTGGTTACCGAAAGGCCGGCATTTTCGAGGAGAATCTGCTCATAACGGGAAAAGAACTCGAGGCGCTCTTCTTCCGTCCGGGTGGCAAGGGGTTTAATTTCATTCTCGCGGTTGAAGTAGATATCGGCCACAGAATAACCATAGTTGATGGCTTCCGGGGCTATTTGAAAACCGAATTCCTGGCACGAAGCCTGTTGAATATGGTCCAGGGGGGGCCAAAACCGGACCAGGGTATTGTAGAAATCGAAGAATATTGCCTTGATCATGTGTCCGGCTCTTCTCCCGGCAGCCTCACTTGAGCGGGCTCATTATTTGCGCTTTCGATGTAATGAGGCACTAAATATTTGTCCGGGGCGGGCGTCCGTGTCGGCATTCTAGCATAGCCCGGCAGACTTGTGAATCGTGTAACAAATTTGGTCAACGGAATGTTGTGCCCCCTTGCCCCTCAGGTTGAATGAAACTATGCTGATATCAGCAACCGGGCCCAGGCCCGCCACGGAGCAGGAACAATGCAAATCGCCATCGGCGCAGACCATGCCGGGTTCGCCCTCAAGGAACAGTTAAAGCCCTGGCTCGAAGCTGCCGGCCATCAGGTTAATGACCTGGGAGCCCACGACCTTGATCCGGAGGACGACTACCCGGACTTCGCGGTCGCAGTGGCCCGCTTTATCCAGGCCGGCGATGCGGAAAGAGGAATCATCTGCTGCGGCAGTGGAGTTGGCGCCAGCATCACTGCAAACAAAGTTCCCGGGGTGCGGGCAGGACTGTGCCACGACACTTACAGCGCTCACCAGGGCGTGGAACACGACGACATGAACGCCATATGCCTGGGCGCCCGAATTATAGGACTGGACCTCTCCAAGGAGATAGTAACCGCCTTCCTGGGCGCCAACTTCATTCCCGAACCACGCTTTCAGCGCCGGCTGGGCAAGCTCAACCAGGTAGAAGCGGAGGGATAGGCCAACCGGGAAAAGGGCATTCCAAGAGGATAGCGGCAGACTCTGTCTGCAGATAGCTACAGCTTGGCCAGGAGCTCCAGGGTTTCTGCCACCTCTGCCGGCGAGTCAACCCGGTACTGGGCTTTGGTTGGCTGGCGAGCCGGCCCCACGAAGACGGATATGCCGTTCAAGTCATGCACCGCCTCAAATCCGTCTTCATCGGTCAAGTCATCGCCGAAGTAAATAGGCAGTGTGCCGGGGGGAAATGCCTTGGCTATCCTGGAAATCGCCCGGCCCTTGTGCCAGTCCACGTTGGGGCGTACTTCCAGGATTTCCTTGCCCGCGGTGATTCGTACCTTGCCGTCGTTGGCGACCGAGGCCAATATCTCGTCGAAACCTGCCACAACCTCGGGGCGCAGTTTCTCCGGGGTCAGGCGGAAGTGAACGCTAAAGGTGAGGCCCTTCCCTTCAACGTAAACGCCCTCCATTCCCGAAATCCGATCTCGGAGGGCTTGCAGCAAGAGGTTCAGGTACGGCCTTAGCCTCCTGGCTTCCGTATGGGTGAAGGTTCCATCGGGCCCTTCAATCTCCAGGCCATGATTTCCGGCATAGACCAGTCCGGGTATGCCCACCATTTCTCGAACATCGGCCAACCCGCGGCCGCTTACTATGCCGAGGGTAAACCGGTCCAACGCGTGGACCGCCGACAGGGCGTCGCCAGTCCTCGCCGGCAGCACAGCCAAGTCCGGCCGCCCGGCAATGGGGGACAGCGTTCCGTCATAGTCGAGGAGCAACAGGACGTGATCGGCCGCCGCTACCTGACGGCTTACCCGGGGCCATACGTTCAGAAGGTGCGGCATAACAAGAGTACGAATTTACCCAGAAGCCGGCTAGCCCATGGGGACGGCGGCGTACCGGGAGCGGCCAAATGCGGAACCGCGGGCGCACTGCATCAGTTCTACAAGAATGCGGGCCGCCCACTTATAGATATTGTTTTCCCGCACTATGGCCCGCATGTGCATCATTCGATACCGGCGGTCCTCCTCGGGCATAACAACCGCGTCCCGTATGGCCTCGGCCAGTTCGTCGGTTGCATAGGGATTGACAATGAGCGACTGGGTGAGTTCCAGGGCTGCTCCGGCAAAGGGGCTCAGAATCAGGACTCCGTCATTGTCAAAACGACTGGCAACAAACTCTTTGGCCACCAGGTTCATTCCATCGTGAAGGGAACTGACAATGCAGAAGCGGGACAGGCGGCGCAGGGCCATAAGCGTGACGGAAGGAAGGTCGTCCGGCTTGTAAACTATGGGCTGCCAACCGTTGCGCCCGAATCTGCCGTTAATGTCCTCCACCAACTGGTTAATTTGCTCACCCAACTGCTGATAGGCTTCTATGTCGCTCCTGCTAAGAACCCCGGCCTGAACAAATACCACCTTCTCAAGGTGCTCCGGGTACTTCTCGAAGAAGCGTCCAATGGCGCGGAACCGGTGGGGAATTCCCTTGGTATAGTCCACCCGGTCAATTCCCAGGCCAATCAACTTGCCGCCCAGTCCCCATTCCTCTTCGATCCTCTCCATTTCCCTCTCAACCTCGGAACTCATGGAGAAATCGCAGATGTCGTCAAAATCAATGCTAATGGGGAAAGGACGCACCAGCGTAGTATCTCCCCGGTAGTCGACCCGGTTATACTCCATATCCACCCTGACCGGCAGAGTTCGGGATGCCGTATCCATGAAGTTGGTGCAATGGTCACCGATGTGGAAACCCAGCAAATTGTTTCCCAGCAGACCTTCAACTATCTCAGCCTGCCAGGGACATATCCGGAAGATCTCGGAGTGAGGCCATGGGATGTGCCAGAACTGGCCAGTGACTACCGGCGCGGAAGACTCCTTCAAGTACTGCGGTAGCAGCGCAAGGTGATAGTCCTGGGTCAGGACCACAGCTGGACGGTCGCCCACCTCGTCCATCACCAGGTCAGCAAACTTTCGATTGACTGACTGATATGTCTGCCAGTCTCTAGAATCAAATATGGGTTCCGTATAGGCGTTGTGGCAAAGCGGCCAAAGGGATTCGTTGGAAAACCCATAGTAGTAGCCCTGTTCTTCCTCTTCAGTCAGCCACACCAGCCTCAAGGAGTAGGCAGGGTCGTCTGGCGGTACCATTACCCGGTCGTCTTCATCCACAATGAAACGGTCGCCCTGGCCGCTGCCGTAAGCTATCCATGTTCCTCCGCATGCCTGCATAAGTGGATCGAGCGCGCTGGTTAAGCCGCCGGCCGGGACCACATATTGGGGTTCTCCGTTCACCAGATTATGAATGTAAGGTTGTCGATTGGAAACTATTATGAGGCGATACTCGCCCGTCTGGCGTTGCACCAGATTCTGTAGATCTTGTTTAGTCCACATAGGCACCTTCCCTGAACCGCCAGAGATTGCCCACCTTGGATTACAATGGCTCTGTCTTCCTATCCTGCCATATAATCCCACAAAAGGCAACACATGTATAACAAATTGCGATATTCAACATCAAATATAGTGAATTACATCCCAATTGGCTACACCGCTTTCCGTTAGTGCATTCACTGGTTTATTGTTCCATTTGGTTCTGTTATGGCCCATTCTTAGCATCACTTCCGTCCCCCATCTCAACGGGGTAAGGTAGTTGTCCACGAAAAACACGAAGGGGCGCGAGGTTGGGAATTTTTCCATTATTGGCCCATTTCCTCTCATTCTGGCCCATTCCTCCCTTCGCCTCGGTCCCCCTCCTGGAGGACGAGATGTTCTGGTTAACCGGCGCCGTCGACCAGCGTTGGAGCCAGGTTGGACCTGCGTGACCGCACTTTTGGGTAGTGGGCGGGGCAGGCACGCGGCAGTTCACCCCTAGGGCTGGGCAATAGTGGTGATTGGGTCATGCTCTTATGATGAAGATAGGTCATGCAGGTCGGCAAGGACAAGGTAGAGGATATTCCCCCGCGGGAGGTTTCTAATTGTGAATGAGCCTGCCCTGAAGTACAGACCAAATCCAAATTGACATACCCGGAGGCGCTGGCTAGGATAAGGGAAATTCCGAGAAGCGAGAGCTTGCTCCTGCAGCAGAAGGAGGGCCCATGTTCGTCCGCAGAGACCTAACTGACAGCGTTCCCACCCGAGAGGGAAATATGCATTTCGTCCGGCAAGGTTCCGGGTTTCCGTTGGTAATGCTTCATCCCCTGGGCACTTCCACCTGGGCATGGCACACGGTAATCGACGGTTTGAGCCAGCACTATACCTGCTATGCGTTCGATATGCTGGGGCACGGCGACTCCGACAAGCCGGCCCGCCACTTCAACATCCCGGATTACGCCCGCGCCCTGGATGACGCCTGTCAGACCCTCAACATTCACCGGGGCCACTACGTTGGCAACTCGGTAGGCGCGTGCCTGGCCACTGAGATGGCGGCCAGCTACCCGGAGCGGGTGGATAAACTGGTCCTGGTAGGGTGCCCCCTGTGGAACCCCTGGCACGGCAACCAGAGGGTGGCAGACACCGCCGCCGACTATGATTCGGACGGTATGCCAGCCTCCCGTACCCTGGAGCAGTTAAAGGAGCGCGCGACCTTCGCCGAACCCAGGCAGGAATGGGTTGATGCCACCAATGAAACACGGCAGCAGGCCGGCGAGTGGGTGCGCAACCTGCACCGGTCCCTTTCCTATTACGACATTTTGTCTCGCCTGCCTTTGATTAAGGCCTCTTCGACGCTGGTGATGTACGGTGAGAAGGACATGCTTCGTGACGGCGAGGAACTGCTCCACAACAATATCGTCAACGCCAGCAAGACCATTCTGCCCGGACTGGGCCACATCCCCCAGATTGAGGACCCTGAAGGCTTTATCGACGCCGTGCTGACCTTCCTGCAACCGCAGGGGTAACGAATTCGAACATGGATATACAGGATGGACAGGATATGGAGATAGAAATGTCCTGTAATTCCTGTGTGTCCGTATAGATTGAGAGGCAACCTTGACCAGTCGCTTTCCGTTGCGGTTGATGGAGACCTTTCGCACCGTCTTCTATACGCCAATCTACGTAACCGTCGCCGGCGGCTACCTGGAATCCGAGGGGCTGGACGTGGACTTCCAGACCTGCCCGTCCCAGTTTCCCCACCCGCTGAGCGCCTTGAACCACGGGGCGGCCGACATAGTGCAGAGCGGCATTATGCGGTCCATCATTGCCTCCGACTGGGGCGCTGAAACTGTTCCCCGCCACTTCGCCGAAATCAACAGCCGGGACGGTTTCTTCGTGCTGGGCCGGCAAAAGTCGGATGAATTCCGCTGGGCCGACCTTGTCGGTTCCACCATCATTCCCGTAGGCTTTTCGCCCATGCCCTGGGCATCCTTCCAGTACGCACTGCGCAACAACGGCGTAGCAACTGAAGGCCTGACACTGTTACATGGCCTGGGGCTGAATGAGGCGGTAGAGGCGTTCGGTGCCGGCCGGGCAGATTTCATCCACCTGCCCGAGCCGGCAGCGGAACAATTGATTGCCGACGGAGTGGGCCGCCTGGCCGTGGCCCTTGGAAAGGTAAACGGCCACATCGCCTACAGTTCCTTCGCAGCCACCAACTCCTTCCTGCAGAGCCAGCCCGACGTGGTCCACCGCTTCGTCGCCGGCTATTCCAGGGCATTGACCTGGTTGGCCACAGCCACCCCGGAACAGGCTTCGGAAGCAATTGCCCAATTCTTCCCTGAAACAGGCCAGGAACTGGTCACCGCATCAGTGGCCCGGTACAAGGACCAGGACAACTGGCCCGCCAAACCACACCCGGGAAAGCCTCAATACGATGGGCTTCAGGAAATACTGGTGGCAGCGGGGATGGTGAGGGAGTGGCAGTCTTACGATAAGGTGGT
>JAJEDS010000257.1 GCA_022821365.1 Dehalococcoidia bacterium
GCCCTTGTGGCTGCCCTCTTCCAACTCTTGCCTCATAGAGGATCAGGTGGACCTTTGCCCGTAGTCACTTTTGTCCCCTTTTGGTAGAATAGGCGCGACTGAAACCCCTACATTCTGGGAGGAAATTCTATGGATTTGCACTACGACGGCGAGGTGAAAATCGCCAAGATTAACATGGGGCCCTATGACAACAACGGTTACATCGTGGTATGCCCTGAAACCAACGAGGGGATAATTATCGACACCCCTGCTGAGCCGGAAAAGCTGATAGACCAGGTCGGCGACGTGCAGATCAAGGCCATCCTGATTACCCACAAGCACCAGGACCACCTGAACGGCTTCCACGAAATTACCGGGGCCATCGGCGCTCCGGTGGCAGTACACGCCAACGACGTGGACGGCCTGCCCCGCACTCCCGAGACGGTCCTGAACGATGGGGACACTTTGTCCTTTGGGAATCAGACGGTAAAGGCCATTTTCACCCCCGGGCACACCGAAGGAGCTACCTGCTACCTGGTGGGCAAGAACCTGTTCTCCGGCGATACCCTTTTCCCTGGGGGACCCGGCAAGTCCCGCAGCCCGGAACTGCTGCAGCAGATTTTAAACAGCATCAACACCCAGTTGCTCACTTTGCCCGAGGACGTGGCAGTCTATGCCGGTCATGGAGCGGTGGATACTACCATCGGCGAAGCCCGGCAACGCTACCAGGTTTTCACCTCGAAGACTCACTCTCCGGGCCTGTTCGGCGACATTGACTGGCTGGAGACTGAGTAGCCACGGGCGTGTCGTCAGCGAATCAAGCCTGGTTCCTACCGTAATTTGACCCGCAGATCCTGAGCTTGTTGGCGAATCGATTGCCCTGGGCGCTTAATGAAACGCCTAAGGGTAAGAGATTCAACCAACCTGCCTGGGAGAAGCGGGTCTATCGGTTGGTCGTGTCAGGCCACCGGAAGGGTCTGTGTAGAGAGGTACAGGTACGGTAACTGTTCAGAGTTAAGAGGAACAGGTGGCCTCCTCAAGTGTCGTCTTTCCGGAGAAAGGCGAAATCCAGGAAGGTAAATGCAACTGCGAAGGGCCGAAGGGCAAGACTTCCGGATACCGGCTTTTGCCGGTTTGACGTTTTATAGTGAGAAGCTCCTCGAACGTGAACAGCTTCCAGGCGCGGACCCGCGTTGACATATCGGGCCTCGTTTGTTAACCTAAGTGTTTGTGATAGCCAGTATCAACCGAGAAAGGTTGTTATGAAAATGTTGTGAGGTAATGAGATTATGGCGGAATACACTGCTTACAGTTTCAAGGCTCGGCGTCAGGTGCCGGTGAAGGATGTCAAACTGGTTCGTTACAAGAACGGGCGTTACGGTATTCAGGGCCAGGCCGCAGAGGGTCCCGAATGCGTAGTATCCAAAATGATCAGCACCGCGCAGGCCCAGGAAATGCAGGAAGCCGGTTACGCGGTCAACGACATGTAGGGACGGAAATAAACCGGAGAGTGGCTAAGCTCTCCAGGTCTTCCCCTGAAACAATGTCCAGGGCCAACTGAACGCTTCGCCGAAACCGCATAGAGGTACAGATGTTCCAACGAACTGTTCTTGGGAACCACCTGCGCGTCCTTACTTCGGCAATGCCCCACTCCACGTCCGTTTCCGTAACCATCAGCGTTGGGGCCGGTTCCCGCCACGAACCCGACGAACTGGCCGGCCTGTCCCATTTCCTGGAGCACCTGCCCTTCAAGGGTACGGAAAGCTGGCCTACCGCCCGCCACGTAAGCGAGGCCATCGAGGGCGTGGGCGGCATTATGAACGCGAGCACGGACCGAGAGGTAACGGTATTCTGGTGCAAGGTGGCGCGCCTGCATTTTCAGCAGGCCTTCTCCGTGCTGCTGGACCTGGTGCTGCACCCCCTGCTGGACCCGCAGGAAATGGAAAAGGAGCGGGAGGTCATCCAGGAAGAACTGCGCATGACGTACGATTATCCATCCCACAGGGTGGACCTGCTCATTGACGAACTGCTTTGGCCGGAGCAGGCAATGGGACGGGACGTGGGCGGCACCCTGGAGTCTGTCGACAACATTACCCTGGAAGACGTCCGGGACTACATGGTTAAGCAGTACAATCCGGCAAACACGGTTATTGCCGTGGCCGGGAACGTGGACCACGACCAGGTGGTAGATATGGTGAACCAGGCCACCCGCGACTGGGAGCCCCGCGCATCGCTGGACTGGCAGCCGGTGGTGGACTATTACGGTGACCGGGGTATTGGCGCAGTGGCGAAGGTGGAACAGAGGCAGGCCGACCAGGCCCACATCTGCCTGGGACTGCCGGGCATCTCCCTTACCGATCCCGACCGCTACGCCCTGGCCATCTTCAACGGGATACTGGGCGACGGTATGAGCAGCCGCCTGTTCCTGAACCTGCGGGAAGAGCAGGGGCTGGCCTATGACGTGTCCAGTTCGCTCAACCACTTCCGAGATTGCGGCTCCCTGGTGGTGTACTGTGGGGTGGAGCCCAGGAAGGCTCCTGAGGCAGTGCAGGCGGTGGTGCACGAACTGGCAGGGATGCGCGCCCCGGTGCCCGCCGCCGAACTGAACAAGGCTCGTGAGTACACCAAAGGCCGCCTGCTCTTGCGGATGGAGGACACCCGCTCGGTGGCTGCCTGGCTGGGCGCCCAGGAGTTGCTGCTGGGCCGGGTTTCAACCATTGACGAAACGGTGCAGATGATTGACGCGGTAAGTGCAGAAGACGTGGCACGGGTTGGTTCCAGACTGCTGGACCCCGACAAGCTGCGGCTGGCGGTGGTGGGGCCCAACGATGGAGAGAAGGAACTGCAAGGGTTGTTGAAATTCTAGCAGGTTACTGCTCTATACCATACCGGTATTTCCGGGCGGGGAATCAAAAGTACCATGTAACCTATTCCCTCCGATACGGCGGCGACGAACAAGGCTATGCCGTTGGAGCGCCGGCGAAAGGCGCCGGAACCGCATACTATTTTCTTCGTTTGTCATCCGGACCATCGGGCGGCGGTTCGTCGAAGGCTATGCCACGGCGTTCGGCGGCCAAACGCCGTTCGTTCCAGGCTACCCACTGCCTTTGCAACTCTCGTTGACCTTCCTCGCGACCTTCCTCGCGACCTTCCTCGCGACCCTCTTCACGCCCTTCCTCGCGACCCTCGTCCTTTAGCTGTTTGATCCTGCGGGGAATCAAAAGTACCATGTAACCTATTCCCTCCGATACGGCGGCGACGAACAAGGCTATGCCTATAGACGCCCCTCCAATGGCCGCCAGCCAGTATATATAGTTTTCGGCGGTTACACTCCGCCAACTTAAAGCTGTCAAGCCGATTACTGCAACGACATAAACCAAGTAATAGACAATCCAGTAATCCCTGACACCTCTCATTATACCGCCAGTGACGTTTTGCCGGGTCTGCAACAAGTTAAGAAAAGGGATTTGGCGCCCCGAGTCAAAGCCTGACTTCTCGGACGCCAAATCCCCGAAATGCGATTTAACCGTACTTGCCTACTTGAACACGGCCAGGCACTTGGGGGCGTTGAAGCTCCAGCATTCGGCCCATTCCAGGTAGTCGGCGCGGCGGTTAAGTTCGGCCATGGCGCCCACCAGGCACTGCCAGTTGAGGGTTTCCTGCTGACCGGACTCCTCCACCTGGTGCAGGGTCCAGTTCTTCCAGGTGTCGTACTCGCCGTTGCGGAGGGCCTCCAGGAGGACCCGGTCGGCCTCCAGGTCGGGGTAGACGAAGCTGTTCTTCTCGGTCAGGAAGGCGTGGGACCAGCTGGAGGATGCCATAAGCACCACGCGGTAGGGGCTGTCCAGCAGGGCCCGCACAGTAGCCTGGCCCACCTCGAAGCAGCGGGTGGGGGTAGGCGAAGGCGGATCCGGCTCGTTCTCATAGACGTCTGAGCCGCCACGCATCCGAACCACGTTGCTGCCGTAGCAGTTGACGGCCATGGGCAGGATGGGGTAGTTGAAGCCCTTGCGGTCCACGTCCAGGAAGAGAATGGTGTTGGCGAAGGCGTGGCCCAGGCCGGCCTTCTCATGCAGGGGCTTGTAGGCGTAGGCCATGTCGATGCCCTGCTCGATGAGGCGGCGTGTCAGGTAGCGGCCGGCGGCCTGGTGGCCGGGGACGCTGAAGACCTTCTCCTTGGGTTCGCCCCAGACGTTGGGGCGGTCGCCGATGCGGTGGTAGGGCTGGAAATCGATCTGGTCGTAGGCCAGCACGCAGAAGGGGGGAATGATGTCCTCCCGGAAGTTCTCGTACTGGTCGTCGCCCCAGAGGAGGATGAAGTCGGGATTGAAGGCGTCTATCTCCTCGCGGAGCTTGCGGAAGGCGTTGAAGACCTTGGCCCGGTGGGCCTTGTGGGCGGTTATGCCCTCGTCATCGCCCCACTCGGCCTGCATTTCGGCGGGCCAGTTGGCGGGGTTCTTCATGTGCTCGGGAATCCGGTCGGTCTTGAGCATACGGATCAGGGGCCAGGGCTTGTATTCGTCGGGAACCAGGCCAGGGGGATAGTGAGTGGCGCCAATACCAAGTATTTCTCCCATTGAATCCTCCAAATAAACCGGGCTGTGCCCGTGGAATCGGTTACCCTGAATCTAGGTAGTTTACGGAATTATAGATTTGGTTTGTTGAGGTAGTCAACCAAATCGCATACCTGGACAGGGCTCGGGGCCCTACGGCAGGCTCGGGGCGGCACGACTTAAGCCAGGATTTGAGGCCCTGCGATAGATGCCATTGCGCCGCAAAGTAGCCGCCCTACCCGCATATCGGCCGATTACACCCGTTCGGAAGGGTCCACCAGAGCTTCGGCGCGTTGCCGGTCTCCGGGGGAAGTGGAGAGGGCAATGGTGGCCACTCCGTCCTTGCGGTCCAGGATGTGGACGCTGCGGATGTTGATTCCGGCTTCGCTGAATCGCTGGGCAACGCGGGCCAGGGCGCCGGGTTCGTCCTTCAGGCGAATCAGCATTGAGTCATCGGTAACGGCGGAGTAACCGGCGTCGGCCAGGGCGACAAGGGCGCGGTCGGTATCGTCGGTGCTAATGATTATGGTGCCCTGTTCTCCGTTGACCTGGGTATTGATGGACTCCAGGTTAACGTTGGCCCGGGCCAGCACGTTGGTAATGTCCGCGAGGACACCCACTTCGTCGCGGGCCATGATTACGATGCGTTCCAATTGGTGACCTCCATAAAGTGGTCTGACATAAAGTGGTCTGAACGGAAGAGCAAATACGGTCAGCCAGCGGCTAACGCCAGGCAATCGTCCACGAATTCATCCACCATATCGCGAGTTACGTGGGGCATGGTAATGAGGTGGGCGATATTGCGGTAAGGAGCGAGCTGCCACTTACTGACAACCTCTGGGGAAGGTCGGGGGAAGACCACAGTGACGGAATTGGGGTTTCGCCAGGCAAGAATATCGCTGTCGTTCAGCCTTTCAACGGCATAGCCAGCCACTTCCAGCATACTGGAGACGATGTCCTGCCAGCCCTCGTAGCCCAGTTTTTCAAAGGCGTACCAGAGCATCAAAGGGGTCCAGGCGTTGCGGGAACCGGGTATGGTGGTGTCCATGACCCCCACGTATTCGATGGAGCGGGCTATGCGGGATACGTAGTCTTTCCTGGTCAGGACTACGCCGCAGGGAATGGGCGACCCGATGAGTTTGTGTCCGCTGACGGCCAGGCTGTCGGCCCCTTCGTCGAAGCCAAAAGGCTGGGGATCGGCAACAAAGGGGAGGATCATGCCGCTAAGGGCGGCGTCGGAATGGATATAAGACTGGGTAATGGCAAGGTCGGCGAGAATTGCGCGAACCTGGCGCAAGTCGTCCACCGCCCCTTTCATGGTAGTGCCTATATTGGCCATGAAGATCACGGGGACGTCGCGGTTGATGCGGATGGTCTCGCGCAGGTCGTCGTAGTCTATCTCCCCGTTGTCCTGGCTCTTGATCATAATGTTGCGCATATTCAGCACCCGCAGGATTTTGAGGATGCTGTAGTGGGTGTCCTGGGAGAAATAGACGACGCCGTTGGGGTAGAGTTCGCGGGCCATGTAGAGACCGTACATGTTGCCTTCGGTGCCGCCGGTGGTGACGTAACCCCAGGCTTCCTCGGGGTCAAGCCGCATCAGGGAAGCGAAACGCCCCACAACATCCCGCTCAAAGTCGTGGGAATTGACCCGATAGTTGGTGCCGTGGAAAGGGTCGCCCACGTTATTGGCGTTGTAGTTCAGGAAGGGCAGAATTTCGTCGTAGTCAAAGTTGAAATTTACGGGATAGCCCAGCATGTGAGCGGAGGCTTCCTCGAAAGTACGCTGCAGCGCGGCCAGGCGGTCCCTGGCCTGAGGAGTTAAGTCGTACACAATGCACACCTCCCAGTCCCGGAGTACACAAGGGGTAAGCGATGAAGCATCGCCAGCCAAGGCAATTATATCATTGGGGTACGCATTCGCCGGCGGGCCGGTCCCGGCGGTTGTCTTTCATCCTTATCCACGAATCCGCCTTGTCCACGAAGGGCACGAAGGGGCACGAAGCTGGATTTTTTGATAATGGTTCCATTTGGTCCCATTTTGGCCCATTTTGGGGATTTTTCCACGATGGGCACGAAGGGGCACGAAGGGTTGGTCAGGCCAGGGCGAACCATTGGGACCAGAGGAGGCCCAGGTCGGGTTTGGGGGCCGGCGGGGGCAGTTCCCGGGCGAGGTAGTGGTCGTATTTGCTCTTCCAGGCCCAGGGGAACAGGTTCGAGACGATCTGGCGGGGCTCGGGGATGTCGCCCCGCTCCCTAACCCGGTCCAGGTATTTGTGCAGGTTCATCCAGGTGGTGAGGCGGAAGCCCTCCTTGGAGATCCTGCTGATGATTTCCAGGGGGTTGGGCAGGTCCTGCCGGTCGCCGACGGCGCGGGCGTAGTCGTTGCAGACCTCGTCGGCGACACGACGCATGCGGTAGATGGCGATTTCGCGGTGGTACTTGCGCTGGAGGGCGCGGATTTCGCGTTTGATTTCGCTGAGGGTCATCATGAGTTTTCTCCTTTTTTTATCCACGAATGGACACTAATGTTCACTAATGGAGAATTTTTTGATAATGGTTCCATTTGGTTCCGTTTTGGGCCGTTTTGGGGGGGTTGGCCCCGGGACAGGGCGGCCACAAGGGCTGCGCCTACGAAGGTGGACAGGGTTGGTTGATGACATATTCCTATTGTCGAGATGGGTTATCCTGGGTGGCAAGGGGGTGTTGTCAGGGGTTCCGGTGGGGTTATGAATTCGTTTGTGCGTGGTATTATGGGCCGGAAACGGGCTGGCGGATATCTGGCGGCCGGTAAGTTCCAGGAGGAGCGAGGAGAGCATGTCGGAAAAACCCTTTATTGACTTTGAACAGGCCCAGGCGGCGATGAAAGCCATAATTGACGAGGCGGTGAAGCCTGGCGGGATGCCAGTGGCTATTGCCATTGTGGACGATGCGGGGAATATGGTGGCGTACGCGCAGATGGACCACGTGCGGCTGTATGCACGCCGCCACGCCTTCCGCAAGGCCTACACGGCGGCCATTATGGGTATGGATACCGGAGTCCACGGGGAGCAGTTGAAAGAGCGGGGGCGAACGGTCAGCGACTACGGCGACCCCAGCCTGACCCCCGGTGAGGGGGGCGTGGTGGTGAAGTCCAAGGAAGGAATAATCATGGGGGGCATCGGCGTGGGCGGTTACCTGATCCGGGATGAGGAACTGGCGGGGATTGGACTGAAAGCGATGAACATTGATGGCTGATTGACCGAATCCACCGGCTGTAATATATTTCGGTTAACCCTTTACACCCATCAGGCAGCTATGCTGCCAGAAAACATACATAAGAGGTGGAAGCCATGCCGGAACGCAATCCATACGCACCCACTTTTACCAGGGGCAGCATCCAGGTGAGCATGATCCAGCATACCAACGTGGAAACCAGCGATGTGCCGCGGAGCCAGGAATGGTACGGCAAGGTCTTCGGCGCCGAGTGGACGGAGGAAGGCCCTCGGTACCTGAAGCTGGGGAACACGGAACTGCACCTGCACGTGGAGGTCAACCCGCAGCCCCACCCCACCAACCATTTCGCGGTGGAGGTGGAGGACTGGGACGCCTGGTTGGCAAACCTGGGCGAGGTTGGCGTGGACTTTGAGCCGGGCCGGGAGCCCAAGCTGAACGACAGCGGCAAACTGGCCGGTTTCCTGCGTGACCCGGACGGCAACCTGATCGAGGTGATGTACCACGCCGAATGGCACTAGGCCGAGTCATCGCATGCCAGGATAAAGTTCACCCCGGGCGAATTGATCGCCCGGGGTAATTTCCCCCCATGGGGAATGGGCCGGGGTAACGGATGCCCGGGCGAAGGGCTTGCTACATTCCCTCGGCGAAGATGGCGTTGGTAGTGGCGGAATTGTGCCGCATCTCCTTGGGACCGGCGTATTCGTCGGAGTAGTACCAGGCCTTGGCCTGCTCCACGCTGTCGAACTCGAGAATGACCAGGCGGCTGGGGTTCCAGTCTCCCTCCACGGTCTCGGTGGCGCCGCCCCGGACCACGTAGCGGCCGCCGTAGGCCTCGATGGTAGCGCTTACCAGTTTGCGGTACTCCTCAAATCCCTCCGGGTCGGTGACGTTGACGTCGGCGATCATATAACCTGCCATTTTGCTGCTCCTTCTTATGTGCGTGTTCGATTCCAGCCCGCATTGTATCGGATAATTGGAGGGGAAGCACCGGATTGAGCCTGTGAGTGCATGGTGAGGCAGGAATATTTTGCCTTGAGGGTGCAGACGCCCAAGTCTGCCTCCGCGTCTGGCTGGAGCAGACCACTCTTTCCGGTTCGTAATCCATCGCCTGCTTCAGCTTGCCCGTCAGGGCGGGTAATGTTACTTTACTGCGTAGCATTCCAACAATGGCGACAAACATAAAACCACGTAACGAGGGACCTAGATATGACGACCACCACTCCGGCTACCCATCGCAACTTTATCGGCGGACAATGGGTCGAATCCGTGTCCGGCCGCACTTATCCCATTTCCAATCCGGCCCACAAGGGCACGGTGCTGGGCGAGTTCCAGACGTCCACTCCCGAAGATGCTTTGAAGGCGGTGGCGGCGGCCAAGGAGGCCCTGGAAGGGTGGGCCAACACTCCGGCACCCCAGCGTGCCCAGGTATTGTTCCGCGCCCTGGAGATTATGGGGCGGCGCAGCGATGAACTGGCCCGCACCATTACCGAGGAAGAGGGCAAACCGCTGCCCGACGCCCAGGGTGAGGTGCGGAGGGCGATGAACATAATCGAGTACGCCGCCGGCGAGGGACGGCGGATGTTCGGCTATACGACGCCATCGGAACTGCCCAGCACGGTGGCCTACACGGTGCGGCGGCCCCTGGGCGTGGTGGCCATCATCACGCCGTGGAACTTCCCCATTGCGATACCGGCGTGGAAGATGGCGCCGGCCCTGATCTGCGGCAACGCCCTGGTTTTCAAGCCGGCGTCCATCACGCCGTTGAGCGCAGTGAAGCTGACGGAGGTTTTCGAGGAGGCAGGGCTGCCCCCGGGCGTGCTGAACCTGATTACCGGCCCCGGCGGGTCGGTGGGCAACGCCCTGGTGGAAAGTCCGGACGTCAACGGGATATCCTTCACCGGGTCCACGGAAATCGGGACCGGCATCTATGCCGAGGGCGCCCAGCGGTTGAAGAAGGTCCAGTGCGAGATGGGCGGGAAGAACGCGGTAATCCTGCTGGCGGACGCCGACCTGGACAAGGCGCTGGGCGGCATCGTCCAGGGGGCCTTCGGGTCCACGGGCCAGCGGTGCACCGCCACCAGCCGGGTGATAGTGGAGGAGGGGGTGTACGACACCTTCATGGAACAGTTGATTGACCGGACGTCCAAACTCAAGGTGGGCGACGGGATGGCGGCGGATACCGACGTCAGTCCCCTGTCCAGCCAGTCCCAGCTGAACACCGTGCTGGAGTACATTGGCATCGGGGCGGAGGAAGGGGCGCACCTGGCCTTCGGCGGCCACGCGGTTACAGGCGGCGAATTCGACGAGGGTTACTACGTGGAGCCGACTATCTTTACCGACTGTACGCCGGACATGCGCATCTCCCAGGAGGAGATTTTCGGGCCTGTGCTGACGGTGTTCAAGGCAAAGGACCTGGAGGACGCGGTGGAGATTTCCAACAGCGTCAAGTTCGGCCTGTCGTCGTCGGTGTACACCCGGGACCTGCCCCGGGCCTACCGGTACATCAACACGGTGGACGCGGGAATGGTCCACGTCAACGCCCCCACACTGGGCGGAGAAGTGCACCTGCCCTTCGGCGGCCTGAAAGCGTCGGGCGTGGGCCAGCGGGAGCAGGGCGTGGAGGCGGTGGACTTCTTCAGTGAGGTGATTACGGTCTATATTGACTATGCCGATGCGCCGAGGACGCAGGCGCGGTTTATTTAGGTGGGGAGAAGACGGTCCATCTTACCAGCGAAGGTCAGGGCCGGAGCGATATTGACCGTTCTGGCCCTGCTTTTGGTTGGCTGCGGGCCTTCGGACGAGGAACTGAACCGGCTTATTGACCAGCGGGCGCGGGCCATTGTTGACGCGATGCCTACGGTTACCCCCCAGGTAATTCCCACGCCGATGCCCACCCCTACGCCGCAGCCCACGGTGACGCGGATACCGGAACCCACTGCCGTGCCCACTCCAACGCTGGTGGCCACGGCGACGGCGGCGCCCACGGCTACCACCGTTCCTACAGTCACTCCCCAGCACACGG
>JAJEDS010000252.1 GCA_022821365.1 Dehalococcoidia bacterium
ATTTCTCCCCTCCGCAAAGCTGGGTGCCATTTAGAGAACCACCGTCATTTTCCGCCGGAACTCACTCTTTCAACTCGCAATGGCCGATGCCCATGCCTTAGACTCTCCAAAATGCAATTGCCCTGTGCCTTCCGGCACATCTCTGCCTTGGTAGTGAACGAGCAAGAGTGGCAGTTTCAGAAGATTCGTTCCTGAATAAGGCCAAAAGCACAAATAAAGAACTGGAAATGGGTCGAAAAAGTCTACGCACCTTGCAGCGGAAGAAGGTTAGCTCTCCCCCTACCCCAGAACGGTTGCCTTGACTCCATTAGAAGCGCAAACATATAATTCTTGACCTGGAGTGTGTCCTTAATATGCCTAAGAGAACCTACCAACCCAAGAAACGCCGCCGTGCCCGTGTGCATGGCTTCAGAGCCCGGTCCCGAACTTCTGACGGGCGTGCGGTCCTCCGTCGACGGAGATTCAAAGGACGGCATCGTCTGACGGTTTAACAGGCCGGCTGATCTATGCAGCGACGCCAACGCTTGACGGAAAGCAGGCGCTTTGCGGAGATTCACAGAGACGGAGTCAGCGCAGCAAATCGCCTGCTCGTTTTGCGGACGTTGCCTAACGGCCTTGACCATAGCCGGTTTGGCTTTGTGGTCAGCAAGAGAATCGGCAATGCAGTAACCAGGAACCTTGTCAAACGCAGATTAAGGGAAGTAATAAGACACTACAAAGTAAAGGACGGGTGGGACGCGGTTTTTATTGCCCGACGGGGCGCCGCCAGTGCTGAATTTATGCAGTTGAAACAAGCAGCCCACAACCTCTTGCGGCGAGCTGAATTGTTCCAGGCCTCACCCTTCCATGACCAGTAATCAGCCCATGAGATTTGTCGCTCTAGGAATTATTCGCTTATACCAGGCCGCAATCTCACCTTACCTCCCTTCCGTTTGTCGTTTTACCCCGTCCTGTTCGCATTATGCGGCCCAGGCCATAGAACAATATGGCCTGTTTCGGGGCAGCGCAATGGGTGCCAGGCGAATCCTGAACTGTCGCCCAGGGGGAGGTAAAGGGTACGACCCGGTACCTTAAGAAATGTCCTTAAATTCTTTTGACCCGTTCCTCCAAGCCAATTTGCGCCTTCGCTTTCTGTCCGGAGTGCGTTCCATACATTTGAGGCCCGGTGTGGGCAAATCTCCGCTGACTAGGATTGGCGCTTTGCTGGCCTTCGCGCTGCTGGCGGTCGCCTGCGCCCCCACGGACTGTACGCCCGGCCTGGGCGGCGAAAACGTGGGCTGGGCGCCCGTTTCGGCATCATTCGCCCAGGCAGCCGGAGAATCGACCACGGTCTTCGTTGTGTCCCCCATGGATGGTGACCTGGATGACCTGGCCGTCTTGACGGGGCAAGACCTGGGCGACGATGAACGCCGGGTAAAGGTGCGAGCCCTGGAGGACTTCGGCTCGGGTTCACCAAGGGTAATTTGGACTTACCCGCCGCTGGGAAGCGGAACCGGGCTGGAAGGCGCGTTTGGACCGCCGGCAGTCAGCGAAGAGTTGGGTCTGGTCTTTGTGGGCGGTGTAGACGGTCACATTTACGCCCTCAATGCGGAAACCGGAGAAGAATCAACGGGCTGGCAACGCGCCGTTCGAAACGATCCGTCCCTGGAGCCTCAGCCAATAGTCGGTGCGCCGGTTCTCGCAGAACTGGTCAACAGTGAAACGGGACCAGCCACGCTCCTCCTGGTTGTCTCCGAAGACGGTAACCTCTACGCATTCAATGCTGGAACGGGAGACGAATTGCCTTGGTCTCCCTTCCGTACCGAAGACAAAATCTGGTCCACACCTGTCGTGCAAAATGGTGTCGCTTACTTTGGGTCACACGACCATTTCGTCTATGCGGTGGACTTGAGAGACGGGCACCAGGTGTGGCGTTATGAAACCGGTGGGGCAGTGGTGGGCAACCCCCTGCTGTTTGCCGGGAAGCTCTTCATCGGTTCCTTTGACCGGAATCTCTACGCCCTGGATGCCGATGATGGAGAACTGGAATGGGCCTTTGCAAGCCAGAACTGGTTTTGGGCCGAACCGGTGACTGATGGGGAAACTATATTCGCCCCCTCCATGGACGGTTATGTCTATGCGCTTTCTCCGCAGAATCCGCCCTCGGGAGAGCCGAAGGAGGCCTTGTGGCGGCACTACATGGAAAGCCCGATAGTTTCCACTCCGGTCCTCGTTCCCCTGGGGTTGGTTGTCGGCGCCGTTGACGGCAGAATGAGACTATTGAGCACCAGCCCTTCGAATCTGGTGGACGGGGAAGTTATCAGCAACTTGCCAACCCTCGAAGAGGGGGAAATTAAGGCGCCACTGGTGGCCGGCGCCCCGCCCAATCCCTCCCTTGGGACCGAGCTGGACAGCCTTTCAGTTATTCAGCGCTATTCCGTATTTGTGGCAGGCGACAACGGCGTAGTCCGGCGAATCTCCGTTACCGAAGGACAGGACAAGGAATCCATTTGGTGCTTCGACAGTTCAATTCATCGCCAATGCAACTGACCAGCAGCTATAGCGCCTGCCGTCAAATAGTTCGGGACAACTAGGAGTCCTTTTGGAATTTTTCTTCCTCCTCTGGAACGAAGTAATCATTCGCCCCATGCTCAACACCTTGATGGTGTTTTATGTGCTCTGCTTTAACAACATGGGGCTGGCCATCATCGCTTTCACCATACTGGTGCGGTTGGTTACCCTGCCCCTGACCTTGAAGCAGATTCGCCAGATGCGGCGGATCAGCGAACTGCAACCCCGCATGCGGGAGATCCAGGAACGGTATAGCGGCGACCGGGCGCGGGTTTCCCAGGAAACAATGAAGCTTTACCGGGAGTCCGGGGTCAGCCCTATTGGCTGCCTGGGTCCCCTTGTGGTGCAGCTTCCCATCCTCATCGGTCTCTTCAGAGTCCTGATTCAGACCCTTTTCACCAAGCCGGAAGACCTGGTGGACATGTCGCAGAAACTATACCCCTGGATTACCTTTGTCCCCATCCACTCCGCCGCTCCATTGAGAGACACCTTCTTGTGGCTAAAGCTGGGAGAACCGGATCCTTCTCCCATAGTGCTGCCTATCCTGGTGGCCGCGTCCACCTTCGTGCAGCAAAAGATGACAATGACCCCCTCTCCGGACCCGCGCCAGCAATCCAGTCAAAATATGATGCTGTGGATGATTCCCATTTTTTTGGGATTCTTCTCTCTGCAGTGGCCCAGCGGGCTGCCGCTTTACTGGATTATTTCCAATGTAATCGGCGTGGGCATCCAGTACTTCATAACCGGTTGGGGGCCGTTGTTCCCACTGATCCCCAGGTCGGCCCCGGCGGCCAGCCGGCCGACCCAGTCCGCCGTTGATGAAACGGCGTCCGAGGAGAACGACAACGATGGAAACCGTCGAACGAACCGCCAGAACCGTAGAAGAGGCCGAAGAACTGGCTCTGAAGGAGCTAGGCGTCGACCGCAACGAGGTAGAGGTAGAAGTGCTAAGTAGGGGCAAAGCAGGGTTCCTGGGCATTGGCGCAGAGGTAGCCCGGGTCCGGGTAACCCGCATCGGGTCCGAGGGCGCTGCGCGCACAGTACCTCCCGCCGACCCCGCCGAAGAACCGGTTGAGCTTGAAGTCGGGGAAACGCCGGCCCCTGTCCCCGTCGCCGGCACAGAAGAGGGGACCGTCGCCGGCCTGGCGCTGGTAGCCCTCAATAACATCCTTTCCACTTCCGGCGTCAACGTCACCTGCTCAGTCCGAACCGCCGACGATCCGGAAGTAGGTGGCCCGATAATAGATATTTCCGGCGATGACTCTGGACTGCTCATTGGACGAAGGGGGCAGTCGCTCCAGTCCCTGCAGTTCATCGTGAACCTGATTGTCCGGAAAGAGTTTGGAGAAAGCGTCCGAGTGGTGCTGGATGTGGAGCGGTACCGCCAGCGCCGGGAGGCGTCCCTGCGAGACATGGCCTTCAAGGTAGCGGAAAGGGTAACCCAGACGGGCAGGGGCATAACCCTGGAACCTATGTCGGCTGCGGACCGCCGGATAATCCACCTGTCGCTGGCCGATCGGGATGACGTCAGCACCGAGAGTGTGGGGTTCGGTGAGGAACGCAAAGTTTCAATTTTTCCTAAACGCTAACGGAAGGGCGGCGGCCCCCTGGAGGTTTCGTTCTCTCATTCGACGCTCTACGAGAGTGGCCAGCAACCTGAGTGCGATTCTGCACCAATCCGGCCTGTTTCGTTGACCGCCTTGTTAAGGGAACGTAAAATAGCCCCGTGGATATTGAGGAAGTACATTACCGGCCTCGTTTCCCCTTTGATCATCCCCGCGAAGAGTGCGGTGTGGTTGGCGCATATATCCCCGGCGCCGAGGCCAGCAGGGTCGCCTTCTTCGGCCTGTTCGCACTGCAGCACCGTGGGCAGGAGAGCGCCGGGATTGCTGCGGCGGACGGCCACAGTATTAACGTCCACACCGATATGGGTCTAGTAACCCAGATATTTCGAGAAAGAGACTTCCTCCCCCTGTCCGGTGAATTTGCCATTGGTCACACCCGGTACTCCACCACCGGCACCAGCCAGATCTGCAATGCGCAGCCCCTGGTTGTCGAGGGGGCTGCAGGTAAGCTGGCCCTGGCCCACAACGGCAACATCATCAACGCCTCTCACATCAAGGAACAGCTCCAGGAACAGTGGGACTGCACATTCAGGACTACCACGGACTCAGAGGTAATTGCCCACCTGCTGGCAAACGCCCCGGGAGGTTGCTGGGAGGAGCGCCTGTTCCACTGTATGCGGACCCTTGACGGGGCCTTTTCCCTGGTGGCTATGACAGAAGATACCGTGATGGCTGCCCGAGACCCCCTGGGCATCAGGCCCCTGTGCCTGGGAACCCTGGGAGATGGCTGGATCGTTGCGTCCGAGACCTGTGCCCTTGACCATCTTGGAGCCGAATTCCTGCGGGAGGTGCTTCCCGGGGAAGTCTTGATACTGGACCGCAAAGGTATGCGCTCGGCCATACGGGAGGAGCCCCAGCGTACCCGTGCAATGTGCATTTTTGAGCACATTTATTTTGCCAGGCCAGACAGCGTCCTTGACGGCACCCTGGTATATTCGGCTAGGCAGGAAATGGGAGCCCAATTGGCTCGGGAACACCCGGTGGACGCAGACGTGGTTATTGGTATTCCCGACTCGTCCACCGCAGCGGCCGTGGGTTATGCCAGGGAGTCGGGAATTCCCTATAGCGACGGGCTGATCAAGAACCGATACGTGGGCAGGACCTTTATTGAGCCGGAGCAGAGGCTTCGAGACCTGGGAGTACGCCAGAAGTTCAATCCCTTGCCGGACGTAATACGGGGACAACGCCTGGTGGTAGTGGACGACAGTATTGTGCGGGGCACCACCACGCCCCACGTAATTCGCGTGCTGCGTCGCGCCGGGGCCCGGGAAATTCATATCCGTGTCTGCGCACCTCCGATAAAGTTCCCCTGCTACATGGGCGTGGACATGGCGGACCAGGATGAACTTATCGCAGCCAACAAGACCGTAGAGGAGATACGTGAGTTGGCTAATGCGGATTCCCTCGGATATTTGAGCATTGAAGGGCTTCTGAAAGTATCCCGAGGCGATAGGGGCGGATTTTGCGATGCGTGTTTTACCGGCAACTACCCGGTTCCCGTCCAATTGCACCTGGGTAAATTGATGCTGGAGTCTGATACTTGATGCAGACGCCCTGGCTAAGTGGCCGGCAGTGGGTGACAATCCCATTGAGTGAACTCCCTGCGGCCTGTATTCTGATATTTTGGAGAGTCAGTTAATTGACCGGCGAGACCTACCAGGCTTCCGGCGTTCAGCTGGATGCGATGGAAGACCTGAAAGACCGGATCAAGGCCTTCGCGTCGATGACTCACGGTCCCGAAGTGCTTTCCTCAGGAGGCGGTTTTGCCGGGCTCTTTCAATTGAGCGATTACCGGGAACCGGTGCTGGTGGCCAGCGCCGACGGCGTGGGCACCAAGCTGAAGATTGCGGCCCAGCTAGGCCATTTCGAGTCTATAGGACAGGATCTGGTAACCCTGAATGTCAATGACATTCTTACCAAGGGGGCCAAACCCCTGTTTTTCCTGGACTATGTGTCTTTCAGTCACCTGGACCAGCAACGAATGGAGACGCTTTTAAGGGGAATAACCTGGGGCTGTCGCGAAGTTGGCTGCGCGCTGATAGGGGGCGAAACGGCCCAGATGCCTGGTCTATACTCGGACGACGATTTCGACCTGGCTGGATTCCTGGTCGGTGTGTGCGAGAAGGACGGTTTGCTACAAAACGATGCCATAGTACCGGGGGATATCCTGGTCGGCATTCCATCCAGCGGCCTGCACACCAACGGCTTCTCCCTGGTGCGTCGCGTCTTTAATAGCGACTCAGACCCGTCGGTCCTCTACCGGC
>JAJEDS010000109.1 GCA_022821365.1 Dehalococcoidia bacterium
GCGATGGAAAGGTGGTGTTCCAGCACGGTGTTGAGTACCTGAATTCTTGCCTGTTCTCGCTGTTTCAATGTCACTTCCTTCATAAGGGTGACATTTTCGCTGACCAGTTAGCTGGTGACTTAATCGTAGAACATCAACATGGCGCCCCACTATCTTTGGACCAGGAGCATTGGAAAGACATGCTTATCTGGAATTTACACTCGGACGTCCGCGCAGCCGCATAAGAGATCGGTCTGATTGCCGCTAAGTGATCAGCAATCCGAAATGATTGAAAATGGGCGAAAATTGGTGGGAAAATTGAATTTTCTTCCGCCTGCAAAGCTGAATTCTATTTGAAAGACTACCGCCATTTTCGTCCCGGATCCGTTTATTCGCCCAACTCAGCGTTTGAACCTTGCATATAAGCTCTCCAACAGGCTGTCACCCCATTAATACGGGTGGCTCACGTTCAGGTCAACTGTGGTGTAGTATAATTGCGCCCATTAAGAACCGGCGATAAGCGAGGAGCGGACAGCGGTTTCGCCGGAACCTGCCGTCCCTAATCGAGTTGTCTGGAGGTACCAGGTATGGCAAGCGAACTCTTGGTACTCGACGAAATACCCAATGCCCGCTTCCTGATCGCCGGCTGGCGTCGTCAGTGGTCCGACGGCGGCAGCATATCAAGCGGCCTGCCCCAGTACCTTATTGATCAGTTCGGCGCCCGAAAGATAGGGAGCATGAGCCGCGAAATTGAGAAGCTCTGCTATCCCTTCCAGGTGGCCGGCACCCACGACTCATACCGGCCCGCCTGCGCTTTCGAGGACGGCTTGCCCAGCGTGGCCATGCACTGGGACAACGACTTTTATGACGCGGGGGCCGGGTTAATCATATTCATGGGCGAGGAGCCCTGGTTCGAAATTGAACTGTACGGCCAAGCCTTTTTTGAAGCAGTTCGGGAACTGGGCGTGGAAAAGACAGTAACCGTGGAGGGCTATAACGGGCCCGCTCCGCCAGAACTGGAGCGGCGAGTGGGTTGCACCTACAGCCGGGCAGATATGAAAGAGGAACTGGAAAAGTACGGTATCCAGTTTTCCAGCTACGGCAGCGGTGGGCGGCAGGGGCCCACGGTTGGCATGGCGCTGGTCAACATGGCTCACTTTAGCCACCCGGACCTGCAGGTTTTCCGTCTGGGGGCCATGGCTCCCATGTATCCATTTACCACCCAGAGCAACCAGCAGGTGGGCATAATCACTGATTACCGTTCTTTCTATGATATTATGCGCCGGATAAAGGCCATGTTCGGGTTGAATATTGACCTGACTGACCTGGAGACCCGGGGCAACGTTGAATCTCAGCGTCTCAAAGAGACGTTAGAACGTATCGCCAGGACCAATTCCAATGCCCGGGACATTATCGAGCGGGTACGGAACGACTATAGTTATGAGCCCTTCCGCAACCCGGTGGAACTGGACCCAAGTTTGGGTCGCGCCCTGGACGATATTCTGCAAAGCGCGCCGGAACCGCCGGAAGAATCGTAGCCGGTATTGTGTCCAGCCACCACCCGCCTGGATTTATTTCCCATGCTAATGGAGGAAACAATTGCGCCTGGAAGGCAAGACCGCACTGATAACCGGCGCCAGCCGGAACATAGGCCGGGAAATGGCCATAACCTTCGCCCGGGAGGGGGCCGACCTGGCCCTTTCCTCCCTGCAAAGTCCGCAAGAGCTTGACGAAGTAGCCGCGGAATGCCGGGAACTGGGCGCCAGGACCTGCACCGCCACGGCCGACATAGCCGATGGCGACCAGTGTCGACAACTGGTGGCCGACTCCCTGGAAGCCCTGGGGAAAATCGACATCCTGGTCAGCAACGCCGCCATCCGTCCCCATCACCCGCTGCTCACCGTCACCGATGAAGACTGGCGCCGGGTCTTTGGCATCAACCTGCACTCCACTTTCTATCTGGCCAAGGCGGTGCTGCCGGGTATGATGGAGCGGCAGACGGGCAGCATCATCGGCATTGGGGGCATGGCCGCCATTACGGGCCGGCCCGATACGTCCACCGTAACCGCCGCCAAGACCGGTCTGTGGGGACTGATCAGGGCCATCGCTGCCGAGTTCGCGCCCTACAACATCCGGGCCAACATGGTTAACCCGGGCACCATTGACACCACCCGCCGAAACCCCGAATGGTTTGCCCGGGAATCACGCCGCCCCACCGGGACCGACGATCAGTTGCGGCGCATTCCCCTGGGACGCCAGGGCACCATCCACGACATCGCCAACGCCTGCCTGTTTCTGGCGTCGGACGAGTCTTCCTACATAACGGGAGACCAGTTGAACGTGGTGGGCGGGCGGTACATGGTGGCCGCAGCTACGGATTAGATCAGAGTATGCAAGGGCTTTTCGCCCAAAGTGAGGCAGCGTCGTGGCAGGAACCGAACGACAGGTAGTAAACACAGACAAGGCGCCCCAGCCCCTGGGAGTCTACTCCCAGGCCATCCGGGTAAAGGCCGGGGAACTGCTGTACATCGCGGGACAGGTGGGGGTGGACAAGGACGGCAACCTGCCCGGGGACGGCAGCCTGGCCGCCCAGACCAGGCAAACCTACGAGAACATTGGCGGCATCTTGGAATCGGTGGGCGCGTCCTTCAGCGACGTAGTGGAGTTCACTACCTACGTGGTCGGCCGGGCCTCGGTGCAGCCCTTCATAGCCGCCAGGGCCGAGGTCTTTCCTTCACTGTACCCCGATGGGGACTACCCGCCCAACACCCTGCTGGTAATAGAGGGCCTGGTTAGGGAAGAGTTCCTGGTAGAAATCAAGGCCGTGGTGGCCCTGCCCTGATCGCAACTGACAGCGAAATCACCCGGCAAGGACATTGACTTGGGGTAGCTGACGATAACCATCAGCCCGACAAACCCGCCGGAGCGACACTGGAGGAAATCCAAGGCCTGTTCCAGGAAGCCGTCTCAGGCGACCCTGCTCTCTCCCTTCTCAAGGGCTTCAAAATGGACTTCTCCGGTAACCAGGACTTTCACAAGGTGTACCTGGCGGTAAGGTGCCAGTGCGGTACCGCCGGCCTGCTCAGCGTGGAAGTGGCAATGGAGAAAACCCTTCCTGAAGTCCAGACTGCCATGCCCAGCCTTCTGGAGAACCTGCAGACCAAGGTAAGAATGTTCAGGAGCATGTCCTGCGAGATGCACGGGAAAATGCGGCAAGGCAGGCTATGATATAATTAGACTTAATCGCAATTAGCCGGTTTCCTTAACTCAGCCAGAACAGCGGGATATGGGACTACCACGGGGAGGGACCAGTTGCAGAGGAAGTTGACCTTTGACCAGGCGTTCCAGGGAACCAGGACCTTTTCGGAAAAGTACGTGGAGCGCGGACCATACGAGTTTTTCCCTGAGCAGGAAGTAGTAGAATTAGTACAGCAGGGACTGGCCGAAAACCAGGTCAATCATGGTTACCGGTACTGTCCTTGAATGCCCCTGAGCGGCGACCCCGTTGAGGATCGCAAGAAGATCTGCCCGTGTGATCGCCACCACGAAGACATTAAGCGCGACGGTTTCTGCATTTGAATGTTCTTTGTGAGCGAGGAGTTCCTTCGCAAGTATGAACAGGGCGAGGACTTTGTCCAGACCATTGACGAGGCGGTTAAACCCGGCGAGGGTCTGTTCGACCAGGACTACCAATCCAAGGCCGACTTCAAGAGCGCCCACGGCGGCGATTAAACCTTGCGGGCGTTGCGGCCAATAAAGTTAAGGAGTGTTTGCCATGGACATTACCGTATACACTTCCGCAGGTTGAGGCCCCTGCCACATGGTGAAAGTGTACCTTTCACGCAAGGGCCTGGAATTCACCGAAAAGAACGTCTCCGAGGATGACACGGCCCGGGATGAATTGCTGGCTATGGGCCTTCGCAGCACCCCGGTAACCGTCATCGGCAGCGAGAACGTGGTGGGCTACAGCCCCCCCAAGCTGGAGGCCGCCCTGAAGGCAGCCAGCGCGTAAGCTGCAATCACGCCTCCATTGACCAAACCAATCATGCCGGCAAGCGCCGGCATGATTTTTACGCCTGTCTTTCCTGCTCTTAACCCATGCCCCTCTCAGTAAAAGTCCTGCTTCTCAAAGTGTTCAACCACTGGCTGCATAATCTGGTTGTATAGCCTTTGGCGGTCCTTCCACCGGAAGAAGAGCCAGCGCACCAGGAAGGGAGCGCCCTTCGACTTGGGTTCCCAGACTATAGTCCACTCTGTGCCGTCTCCTGCCGGCAGAAAGGTATCGGTGCGGTCCGCCCAGTCAGAGTCGAGGTGTTTCATGTCGCGCCGGTTGGGCGGGATAAAGGTGTAGAGCAGCCTTGTGTCGATGTGTTGCCTGGTGGTGTTGCTAAAGGTGAAGGAATGCCCGTCCTGA
Organism: Dehalococcoidia bacterium; assembly: GCA_022821365.1. Classification (GTDB taxonomy): domain Bacteria; phylum Chloroflexota; class Dehalococcoidia; order Lucifugimonadales; family UBA3495; genus Bin22. The sequence goes on from JAJEDS010000109.1 coordinate 4,394, forward strand.
TCCTCCAGCTTGCCGTACTTGTTCTCCAGCAGCCGGAAGTCAGGTTCTCCGTGGGTGGGATAGGCAGTTACGTGGGTGAAAACGGCGGACGGTTCGGCCGGCACCCAGGACGAAATCGTAATTTCGGGCATGGTTCCCCCGGGAAGGGCCGAAGTGTGGCCCGCCCCGATTGTTTTCTCAGTCTTGTGGAATGGTTAACCCCGGAAGTAGGGAATAACGTCCTTGGCCATTGTTTCCATCTGGCGGTATAGCCCGGCTGGGTCGGGCGACAGGAAGCCGAAAATAAAGTCCCTAACGCCGGCCTCAATCCGTTCCTCAATGCCCCTTATGCAGTCCTGGGGTGTGCCGGTCAGGCACAGGGCCTGGGCAATGTCTTCGGCGCTGCGTTCAGGCGTAACGTACCTTTGGCCCACGTGGGCGACGGCGATGGCTAGGGCTTCCTCACGGACTGTGGCGATGGCGGTGGGCTGGTTCAATCCCCAGTGGAATCCCGAAAGGTCCCGGCCCGCCTCTTCAGCAATCTGACGTACCGTATCGTTGGTGGCCTTCAGGCGGCGGACGGTGAAGAGGTAGGGATACCAGCCATCCCCCAGCAGGGCGGCCCGGCGCATGGCGGCTTCGCTGCGGCCCGCCACCCAGATGGGCGGGTGGGGCTGCTGGTGGGGCTTGGGCAAAAGGGTAACGTCCTCAAAATCAAAGAACCGCCCGTGATGGGTGACGCGTTCTTCAGTCCACAGTCGCTTCATCACCTCCATCATCTCGTCAGTCCTGCGGCCCCGCGTGTTAACCGGAATGCCCAGGGCATCGAACTCGATGCGGGTACCCCTCTGCCCGCTGATGCCAATGCCGAAGTCCAGCCGGCCCTGGGACACCACGTCCACCGAGGTAATGAGCTTGGCCAGCATTACTGGGTGGTATAGTGGCGCGATGACTATGCCGGTCATCACCTTCAGGTTCGTGGTGGCGCCGGCCGCCGCCGCCATCATGGGAATGTTCATCAGGGTAGGACGGGGCGGGTTGCCGTCCATAACGTGTTCGCCGGTGGTGATGCGGTCATACCCCAGTTCCTCGGCCTTCCGGGCAAACTCCACCACGTCCCAGTAGCCTTCCACGGTGAAGTTGCAGCCGAAAGTTACTTGCGGTGTAGTCATTTTGACTCCTCGCTTGATTGTCGTTTCGTATTGTAGTGGGGCGAGGTTGGGGTGGCAATCAACGCGAGGATTCTTCACAGTGAGGAGCGGAGATGTAGAGGTTAAACGAGATACTGCGGCGTATCTCTCCGTTTTCGTTCCTCTTTGTGAGGGAATCTTGGGATGCCTAGCGCACTACCGTCGTATCCGGGCGGAAGGCTGCCCAGGCAAACCAGAAATGGTTAGCGTGCGCCACCGGCGTCAAGCGTTTTCCGGCGTGAGGGCCCGAAACACCCTGGCCGAAAACATTCCAGCGAGTTTCCGTTTCCTGGTCCACAAACCCGTCCCCGTCCGCGGCGAAGGTCAGGGTCTGCCCGTCCAGTTCCCGCAGGAACATGCCAGTCGATCCCACCTCCCGGGAATCGGCTATAGACCGCTTGTCCAATGCGGAGCGGGCGCCCGGCTTGAAGAAGACCACCAGGTCTTGTCCACCCAGGGAGTGGTGAGCCACACGTTCCGTCTCCAGGGAAGCAAAGGGGAATGCGGCCGATTCATCGCCCACCGTCACGGCAGCAACCCGTTCCATGGGCAGCAGTCGGTCGTCCTCCTTGCCGAAGAACAGGAATGGCGACCGGCCCACCTCATCGTAGCCCGCGTAGGGATTGGCCCCATAACTGCGGCGATGGCCCGTGTCCCGGGACAACACCTGGGCATCAGGAAAGGTTGCCTTGAAGTCCTGCCATGCCGTTAGCGTAGCCGGGAGAATATCCAGTTGTGCCCCGGTCAACTGGCCAACAATTGCTTCGCCGGTAAGCTGCTGCCACCAGGACTGGGTCTGCCGGTCCCACATAATCAGGTCGCTGTTGCGTAGGTTGCCCGACACGCCGAAGTCGTAAACCTCCCCATCCAGGCGGCGGTCGAATACGATGGCTGAATTGCAGAGGGGACAGAAGGTAACGGAGACCGGCACTCCGGCCAGGGTGTCGTTGGCAATTTCGTGCCAGGTTAGGATCTGCAGCGGGTAGGCCTTGGCTTCGCCGTCAATTTCCAGGGCGATGACCGGTTCCTTCTCCTCCAGCCATTCATCAGCGTCCTCCACGCTAACAAACCTGGGATCGTCTATGGGTGGAATGCCGTCGCGCGGCACGCCGCCGGAGAAAATCTCATTGTAGGGGACGCTGTGCTGGCTGAAGTTGGTCTCCCAGATCCCGGTATTGATGCCCGCCAGGCGCAGTTCCCTGGCCCAGTCGGGTTCGGCGCCCACTTCCGACTTCGTGGGATCCGGCACGGCGGTAGCCGTCGCAGTTGGCGCAGGATCGGCCACGGTAGCCGCAGCAGCGGAAGCCGTTGGCGACGCCTCGGTGGCCGGACTGCTATGCCCAGCGCTTGCCGCGGCGGTGGCGGTGGGTTCGGTGGCCGTCGCCGGTTCCGCACGCATGGATTCGGGTACGGGGGTGGCCGCTAGCTGCGTTTCGACCCTGGGTGGGGTGCCAGCCCCTTCCGGTTGTCCGGTGGGAGCGGCGGCAGCCCCGCAGCCCAATGCCAGCGCCAGCAGTATTCCCGCCGCCGCGAGGCTCCGTAAGGGAGCGAATGGGGTAGGTCGCATCTGGAGCCTCCAAGTAATCTTGATGCTGCCGAAATAAAGTCATGCTGCATATTGATACGGAACAGCCATTCTCGTGGATTGTCCCCGCCTGCCGGGACACGCCGGCAAGCCTACGCCGGCTGCCATATCCAGTCAAGGGAACTGCCGGCTATCGGGAAAGTGGGTTTCGGGTTAGAATGTGCCAACAAAATCGGCCGCACTTAGGCATGGGCCCACTTGCCATGCTGGAACGGATTCGTTGATGGAGAGACTAATGGCAACTGAAAGCCGGCAGACAGCCCAAATTAACCAGGACGCGATCGACAGGACCCTGGCGGGCCTGAAGTCCCGCAACGTCGATGCGGTGGTGGCGGAAAACGGCGACGAGGCCCTCCGGATACTCATTGAATTGATCCCCGATGGAGCCGAGGTCTTCAAGAGCACTTCGGAAACCCTGGACACCATCGGTTATTCGGACTACATCCGGGAGACCGACCGTTACCGGAACCTCTACCTGGAAATTTCGGAGGAACCCGACCGGGACCGCCAGCGGGAACTGCGGCGTCTGGCCAGCGTCGCCGAGTATTACGTGGGCAGCGTTCACGCCATCGCGGAAACGGGCGAGGTGATCGTGGCCAGCGGGTCGGGCAGCCAGTTGGGCGCCTACGTCTACGGGGCAAAGACCGTGATCTGGGTGTCCGGTGTGCAGAAAATCTGCCCCAGCCTGGACGATGCCCTGGCGCGGGTGAAGGGCTTTTCCGTGGAGCGCCACCACGAATGGGCAATAGCCCAGGGGCGGGCCGCCGCTCCCCTGGGTAAGCTGACCATCTTCGAGAACGAGCAGAACCCGGACCGGATCAAGATGGTGCTGATCAAGGAATCGCTGGGATGGTAAGCTCCACCACCATGGAGAATAGGAATCGGGGATGATCGTCGGTTCCGCGCCGGTGGGAACTTCGAATTTGGGCAATCCTGTGCTTTTTGGTTTTCAATTCCCTGCCCGCACCCCGCAGGGCAATCGCGTCTTAATGATAGACTTGGGAAGGGAAAGCCATAGTGATGTAGAGGGGAGGTTGCGGGGTTATGGAAGACAAGGGCAGGAAGGGGTTGATGGGTTATTTTGAGGATTTGGAGGACCCGCGGATTGTGCGCAGCAAGAAGCATCAGCTGCTGGACATCATTACCATAGCCATTTGCGCCGTAATATGTGGGGCCGACACCTGGGTTCATGTGGCCATGTTTGGGAGGAGCAAGGAGGAATGGTTTCGCACCTTTTTGGACCTACCCAACGGCATCCCGTCCCACGACACCTTCGGCAACGTTTTCGCGCGGCTGGACCCGGAGGGATTCCAGGAGTGTTTCATGGAATGGAGCCAGGGGGTGGCGGAGTTGTTGCCTGGAGAGGTGGTGGCCATTGACGGGAAAACGGTGCGCCGCTCCCACGACCGCCATGCGGGCAAGCGGGCCCTGCACCTGGTCAGCGCCTGGGCCTCGGCCAACACCCTGACCCTGGGTCAGGTGCAGACGGAGGAGAAGTCCAACGAGATCACCGCCATACCCAGGCTATTGGAAATGCTGGAACTGAATGGCTGCATCGTCACCATTGACGCCATGGGCTGTCAGAAGGAGATTGCCCAGACCATCCTGGACCGTGGGGCGGACTATGTGCTGGCAGTGAAGCAGAACCAGGGAGCATTGTACGAGGACTTGAAGGACCTGTTCGAGGAAGCTGAGGCCACGGGTTTTGAAGGTGTGCCCTATGACTATGCCACTACCTTGAACCAGAACCACGGACGCCAGGAGCGAAGGGAGTGCTGGGCCATCAGCGACCCTGAGTGTCTGGACTATCTGAGCACCGGTAAAGAGTGGCCCGGGCTGCGCTCGGTGGTCAAGGTGGTCGGTAGACGGGAAGCGGAGACGGGCATCACCGTCCA
>JAJEDS010000288.1 GCA_022821365.1 Dehalococcoidia bacterium
GCGATGGAAAGGTGGTGTTCCAGCACGGTGTTGAGTACCTGAATTCTTGCCTGTTCTCGCTGTTTCAATGTCACTTCCTTCATAAGGGTGACATTTTCGCTGACCAGTTAGCTGGTGACTTAATCGTAGAACATCAACAGGAACCAACGCTATCTTTAGCATTCCATCGTCCGTGGAGTTTAAGCCAGGCGATGCGTACTTTAATCTCGTTTTCAGGGCGAACCATGATGCGGACAAGAGCAATGAGATTGTGACAGTGTCCTTTGGTGCCAGCATGCCTACCAAAGTAACGGCTGGAACAGTCAACTCGACGAAAGTGACGATTCGCGACGACGACAACAATCCGCGTCCGACGCCGGCGCCGCGACCGGAACCGGATCCTGCGCCCGACCCCGCGCCTGAACCTGTGCCCACGCCTACGCCCACGCCGGCGCCGGCGCCGCCGTCGACCCCCACACCACCGTCTACAGGTGGTGGCGGCGGCGGTGGCTACTCCGGTGGCGGCGGCAGTGGTGGTGGCAGTGGTGGTGGCAACACCGGCAGTTCCGGCTCCGGCGTCCCCAACCGCCCTCCCTACTTCAATGAAGGTGTGAGCACTGTGCGGGACGTGGAAGAGCATACCGTCCGCGGCATCTACATAGGCGAACCGGTAACCGCTACCGACCCGGACGGGGACGTGCTGACCTATGCCCTGGGCGGGACGGACGCCGGATCCTTCGCACTGGACACTACCACCGGCCAACTGATCACCAGGGCCACCCTGGACCTGGAGAGCAAGGCCAGCTACCAGGTTGTGATGACGGTCGCTGACGGCCGTGGGGCGGTGGACGCCATCGAAATTACCATTGAGCTGACCGACGTGCTGGAGGTTCCCATCTACAGCCCGCAGACCCAGGCATCGGGGCGGGTGGATCCGAACACTGCGGCAACCATCCGCACCCCGGACGGTTCGGCGGCGGTCCATTTCCCTTCCGGGTCCCGCAGTGGCTACTACTGGGTGCGGGTGGACTCGGCCCATACTCGCTGCCCCTTTGTATCCGGCGATGAGGACCTGGTGTCCATGCTGAAGGTGGACTTCTATGACAACTGGGGAACGCCCGAGACGGCCGTCGCATTGCTGAACTCGGCAACCGTTGAGTTCCGGCTGGTGGCGCTGGAATATGGCGGGGAGGAAGCGGTGCGGCGGGCCCACGAGCTGGGAGCCTTCAACGTCTATGCCCGGGACCACCTGACCGGCGAATGGTCCCCGGCCAGCTTCAACCTGGATGTGGACGAGGCGGGCTGGATAATCATCGAGGTGCCAGGCTTCAACCGGCTGGACTGCTTTGTGCTTACCGCCATTATGGCGCTGTTTACCTCCGGCCAGGCAGAGGCCACGCCCACTCCTGCGCCGACGCCCACTCCCCCGCCTGGTTCCACGCCCACGCCCGCACCGGCCCCGGAAGTGGGGGCCACGGCCACGGCCGAACCCCCGGGAATCAAGATCCCCTTGCTAATTCCCCAGGCAGTCGCCGAAGCGGTGTCGGAACCCGGGGAAGACGACACGGCTAACCGTGAGGAGGTGTCAACGCCCACGCCATCCCCGTTGCTGCAGGATGCCCAGTTGACGGCTGAGACGTTGGACGAAGATGGCCTTTCAGTGTGGCCGATTCTGTTCATTGCCCTGGGGGTGGCTTTGCTGACCCTTAGCCTGTGGTTGTACTTGCGAGCCAGGCGGCAGCGAAAGTTCTAGGGTTACCACCCGATGGTAGCAGCCCGAGGCGTCGGCCGGTGGCAGTATCTAACGGTTACGCTGGCGTTTCCGGAGGCTGCCGCTCTGCTCGTCGTCTGTCCAGCCGTAGTGCTGCGCGCTGCTGAGCCACAGGCGGCGGGTGCCGGCGGCGTCACGGGTCAGCTCCTCCAGCAGGCTCACTAATGTTTCGTGATTGGCCTGCATTCCTTCCCGGGCGGCCTGAAGGGTCTTCAGATGTTCCTGCAGGTACACCCTGGTTGGCGACGAGGCGTTCCATGAGTTGGTTGTGATTCTCTATGATGGCGTCCAGGCGTGCTATGCTCCGCTGGTGACTCTCGGCCGAGGTCTCCAGGGATGCCAGTCTCTCTTCCAGTGGTTGTTGCTGATTGGGCTGGCGTCCTGGTGGGGTTTGTTTGGCTATCTGGCCTACGAGCATAGCACTGGCCGGGGCCGTCGGAGCAGGGTTCGGCGTGCCTGTCATAGACGGTGGTCCTTTCCTTAGTCTGCCGGTGTACTCGGTGACGCCGGACGGCGGTTTGGCTTGGCACCGTGGCTCTATTCTGATTCCGATTCGTTGCGCAGGCTGTATTCAGACTCCCGTTAGTTCTCTTTTCTTCTGCGAAAGCCCGGGGAAGAAAACTCCAAGTTCCCGTTCATTTCCGCTCATTTCCGCTCATTGCCAAGTGTTCCCGGGTTTCCAAAAATTCTCCCGGCCAGATCAGCCTCGTTTCCCCAGGGTATGAAACCCGCTGGAGGGCCTCAGGTTGAATTAGTTTACCGGGATCCACACTGTCAGGATGATGGAGCGCTATGCATCGTTGCAAGGGGCCGACCCCGGATGAGAACCCCTTCAGACCCAATAGAACGCAAAGGAACTGGGTTGGTTTCCTTACGGGGTACGCAATCCCATACGCCCACTACGGAATTTCGAGATCCTCATGGATCAAAGGTGGAAGCAGGGGAGGCGCAAAATCGCGGGCGGGCAATTGGAAGAAATTCTGTGGAAAAAACGCTGGTGGGCCTGAGCGTACCGTATTGCGAACTTTCCGATGGGATATTCAAATCTGAGAAGATTACTAGCCGGAGACGAGAAGCCTTTGAAG
>JAJEDS010000285.1 GCA_022821365.1 Dehalococcoidia bacterium
CTTGCTGGCGGCCAGTTCCTGGGTTTTCTGGTTGGCGTCGTTGAAGGCGGCGGCCACCAGGTCCTGCAGCAGTTCCAGGTCTTCGGCGGCTTCCGGTTCGATGGTTACCGATTCCACCACCTGTTTGCCGGTCATTACCACTTTTACCACGCCACCGCCGGCGCTGCCCTCTACGGTGGCTGTCTCCAGTTCTTCCTGGATTTTCTGCAGCTGGGCCTGCATCCGCTGGGCCTGTCGCATCATGTTACGGTTCATTCTAAAGTGTCCTCCACGATTCGGGCCCCCATATTCAGTGCGGTACGCACCAGCGGGCTGTGCTGGTTGGGCCGGTTGGATTGAGCGCCTTCTTCCGTCTGGCCCGCCAGGGTTATCCGGAAGTTGTAGGGCGTCCCGAAGAAGCGGGTTACCGCCTCGGTCACCAGGTTGCGGGAGCCGGGGTCTTCCATCTCCTCCTGCATCCGCTCCATGTTGGGGCGGTGTACAAAGGGCACCAACAGTGTATCACCTTCAAGAGCAATGGTGTTTGGCTTGCAATCACGAAGCAGCGCGCCCAGGTTGTACCTTTTTCCCGTGGCGCGGCCCAGGGCCTTGACGGTGGCCTGCCACATACCGGCCAGGTCGTCGCCGCCACCCACCGGACCCATTCCCTCATTCACCGCGGCGCTGGCCCGGGGCCGCACCGGGGCGGTACGGGGTCGGTCGGGTTCACGGTGCGGCGGACTTGCAGGGGTTTGAGAGGGGTCCGGCGGCGCGCCGGCTGTACTCGAAGCCGGCCCCGGGTCAGGGGCAGGTCGCCGTGCGGGAGGAGCGGTCATGGGCCTGGCTGCGGGTTCGGTCCGGGGAGCCTCCACCGGCGTGGCTATGTCGTCGTTGCAAATTTCGACCACCGCCAGTTCCAGGGGCAGGGTGGACGGAGCGTCGTAGCGCATGTTGACGTCGCCCCAGATGCGCAGGGCCTTGACGATGCGCCAGTTGGGCAGGTTCGTCACCAGTTCCCGCAGTTGGCTGGCGACGTGTTCGGGCAGTTCCAGGGCCCCGGCGGCGCCCCACTCCAACAGCATGGCGGCGCGCAGCAGTTCCAGTGTTTGCCGGTGCATCTGGCGCAGGTCGACCCCGTCCCAGGCGGCCTGGTTGATGATCTCCAGGGACGCGGTGGTGTTGCTCATAAGCAGGTACTTGACCAGGTCCAGCCAGCGGTCACCGTGGCCCAGGCCCAGCAGTTCCTCCACCTGGGCCAGGGTGACGCCGTCGCCGCAGGACACCACCAGTTGTTCCAGCAGGTTCTCCGCGTCCCGCAGGCTGCCGGCGGCATAGCGGGCCACCAGCCTTAGTGCATCGGGCGCCACGGATGCGCCTTCGCCCTCGGTGATCTCCGCCAGGCGCTGGTAGATACGTTCCGATGGCAGGCGGCGGAAGTCGAACCTCTGGCAACGGGAGACTATAGTGGGCAGGATGCGGTTGGCCTCGGTAGTGCAGAGGATGAAGATTACGTGGGCCGGCGGTTCCTCCAGGGTCTTCAGGAAGGCGTTGGATGCCTGGTCGGTGAGCATGTGGGCTTCGTCGATGATGTATACCTTGCGGCGGCCTTCGCCCGGGGAGAAGTTGACCTTGTCCCGGATTTCCCGGATGTCCTCAATGCCCCGGTTGCTGGCGGCGTCCATCTCGATGACGTCCATAAACCGCTCCTCGTTGAAGGAAACGCAGATGGAGCATTGGTTGCAGGGGTCGCCCTCCTGGGGATCGAGGCAGTTGACGGCCTTGGCGACGATGCGGGCGGTGGTGGTCTTGCCGGTGCCCCGGGGCCCGCAGAACAGGTAGGAGTGGGAAACCCGTTCCTGGCGGATGGCCTGGCGCAGGGTGGTGGCGACGTGCTCCTGGCCGACCAGGTCGGCGAAACACCCGGGACGCCACTTGCGGTAGTAGACCTGGGAAGTCATGGCTGTTCCTCCCGGTCGGCAAAGATCCGGGCCAGCGCCGCCCGTTCCAGGGCCTGCATTTTGGAAGTTTCCTCGGCTTCCAGGTGGTCGTGGCCCACCAGGTGCAGGGCGCCGTGGACCGCCAGCAGGGCCAGTTCCCGTTCCACGGAGCGTTCCAGGGCCAGGGCCTGGCGGCAGGTCTGGGGGTAGGAGATGATGACTTCTCCCAGAGGGGGCAGCTCATTGGGGGGCAGCATAAAGTCGGGCCAGACCTCGTCCGGGCCGATGTATGGGCCGTCTTCTCCTTCCCAATGCCCCTGGTGGATGAGCGAAAAGGACAAGACGTCGGTAGTTTCGTCCAGGCCGCGGAAGTGATGGTTCAGTTCCCGGACGGTCTCGTCATCAGTCAGTAACAGGCTGATCTGGCCCGGCTCGCCGGGGTCGAGGGCAAAATCCAGGGCAATGGAAAGCACGTGTTCCAGCCACGTCTCCGAGACTTCATCCCGGAACTCATCGGCTATGGTGATGAGAATGTCCCGCTCGGATTGAGATATCAAGGGTGACTCATGCTCCCGCAGGGACAAAGTGGGGGTGGAGCATCATATTAGCACGGGGCCGAATCCGGGCGTCAAGGTAAGGGCGTGTTCATCCAGGGAAAAGAGCGAGTTCTCAAGAGTGGCTGACGGGGGAAGGGAAACCATATGTTAGAATACGCCACCAGCAAGAGAGTATTACATGCTGGCTTTTATTGACGAGAGCGGACATCCTCATCTTAATGACCTTAACCGTCGGCCTGTTGTAGTTGCAGCTTGTTTTTCGGAAAGGGACGCCCGCCATATCAGCGGACGTATTCACGCACTAAAGCGAGACCTGCTGAACCGGGAGCGATTGGAGCTAAAGGGAGTGGACCTCTTGAATCGGCACACGTATGCCCGGAAACCCGATTACGTAGCGTTTTTTGAAGAGTTCTTCAGCACCTTGTCGAATTTGCCCATTACTTTGTTCTCGGTAATCATGGAAGGCCCATTTGGGTATGCAGAGGAGCCGGATGATTACCTTCCCAACAGGTTCCGGTATCTGGTTCAGCGAATCGAGCTTCTCGCCGAATCCGGTAACGAAATGGCAACCATAATGTTTGATGGAACTCCCAATTTATATGGAGGTTTGGGATGGAAATTCAACAGCTTCCTGTTCCGGTCTGATGAGGGAAGGGATTGCACTCATATAACCGATGCCCCTGCATTTGTTGATTCTGCCACTTCTGCCGGGATACAGATTGCCGACATGGCGGCTTCCGTGGTGCGGCAATACGAACAGGCGGAACTGTTTCGCAGGCCACCAACGGCAGGCGACCCGTACCTGCTCGCCATACGGAGGTGGTACCGTATTTTAGAGAGAATGACGCGTGATGACCTGAAAAGCCATCAGGGGGCTGAACGACCTGGATTTTTCAGGATGGTAGTGGGCGAGCGGTAAGGAATCGGGATAATGTGAATAACGTGAACCGTCAGAAGGAAATGCGGAGGCATAAAAGTCAAAGAGTCAGATGTGGCCCCCGCAAGGAGCCCCGCCCGACTCTCCATGTAGGGTAAACGTATTTTGTCCAAATTGTCAACCAAACTGACACCCGATTGACTATTCACAAAGCCGGAGGCCTTCACCCATGTCCACCCACCACCCCACCAACGGCGAGGAACCGGAAGTACAGGGACTGGTGCTGCCCGCCGAGGGGGTGGAGGACCTTACGGACCAGTTGACCCAGTACATGACCGAAATTGAGCTGGGCGGCCTGACCGACATTATGGGCCAGGTGCTGGACGACTTCCTGGACCAGTGCGGCGGGATGCCGGAAGACCTGTCTGACCCGTCGGCCTTCGACCGGATAACGGGTGGGCAGCTGGCGGTGACCCTGGCCTACCAGGTGGGGCGACTGGAAGGCCGCTCACCCCAAATAGTGGAACGACTGGTGCGCCAGGCGGTGGAAAAATGGCGGGCCCGCAACCTGGTTGACTCGGGAGAGATCTCGGACGCCGACCTGCGGAACCCCAAGGAACTGGTCTATCCCCGCCTGCGCCGCATGCAATTCACCAATCCCGATCAATAGGGAAATAGAACATGGATGGACAGGATATACAGGATTGCGTTACCTCGGGCAGGATTGGCCACTGAAGTCGGGACGTTGACCCGATGACAGCACAATCCTGTATTTCCATGTGAGTTAAGGAGGCTGCGATGACCACCTCACCTGCCAGTTATGATCTGCTGCTGAAGGGCGGAACCCTGCTGGACCCGGGCCAGGGCATAATCAACCACAGGCGGGATATTGCCTTCCAGGGTGGCCAGGTGGCCGAGGTGGCGGAGAATATTGCCCCGGAGCGGGCGGCCAACGTGGTTGACATAGCCGGCAAGGTGGTAACGCCGGGCCTGATTGACCTTCATGGCCACTTCTATCACGGCGGCACTGGCAGCGCGGTACACGCCGACCAGAACTGCCTGTCCGCCGGGGCCACCACGGGCGTGGACGCCGGCAGTTCCGGCTTCCTGAACCTGGGAGCCATGCGGGACTACGTCTTTCCGGCCCACCGCACCCGCCTGCTGGCCTTCCTGCACATCGGCGCCGTGGGGCTGGCCGCCAACCGGGCGCTGGGCGGCGGCCTTCAGGACCTGCGCATCATTGACGTGGACCAGACGGCCGACGCGGTGAAGGACAATCCCGGGTTTCTCTTCGGCATCAAGGTGCGCATGGAACTCAACGCCGTGGCCCACTGGGACGCGCCGGAAGCAATGCGCCGGGCCCGGGCCGCCGCCGACCAGTCGGGCGGTAAGCTGATGGTCCACGTCAGTGGAACGCCCATTCCCCTCCCACAAATCCTTGAGTTCATGGGACCGGGGGACATCGTCACCCACGCTTTCAACGGGAATCACGAAGGCATCCTGGACCGCCAGGACAATATCCGGCCGGAAGTTCGCGCGGCGTCGGATCGGGGCGTCATCATGGACCTGGGCCACGCAGGGGTCCACTGTGACGTGGAAGTGGCCAAAGCCGCCATCCGGCAGGGCCTTCCCCCCGATACTATAAGCACCGACATCCACCTGCCCCCGCCCGGGCGTAGGGTTTATTTGATGAACGATTTGATCAGCAAATTCCACGCCATGGGCATGCCTATGGAGGACGCCGTGGCCGCAAGTACTTCCCGTCCGGCCCAGGTACTGGGCCTGGAGGAGAAGATTGGGTCGCTGGCTCCGGGTATGTCCGGGGATGCGGCAGTGTATGACCTGCGGGAAGGCCGGTTCGTGTGGCACGACATGGTCCGCAACAAGGTGGAGGGCAAGGTGCGGCTGGACACGTTCCTCACGGTGCGCAACGGGGCCGTAGCCTGGCGCGAAGGAAAGCTGACAGAGATGGGGCCTTGCTGAAGTATCTGCCCTGGATAATTGCCGCCACCGTAGCAACATTGGCGGTGATGACCATGCTGGGGTGCAGCAACTCTGAGTCCGGCGTTACGCCGGAAGTGTCGCCGCTGCCCACGGCCGGCTCAAGCCAGCCCGCCGGTATCGGAAGTACATCTGTTCCCACCGCCGAGGCGACGACAGCGCCCCGTACTTCCGGTTCTTCAGCCATTGCCATTGCCGAGTCCACCGCCGTCGCGCCGCCACCTCCGGCCACGCCTGTCCCCAGCGTGGTTGCGGACACCCCTGTTCCTGCCGATGCGCCGCCCGAGCCGACCAGAGCCATGGCAACGCCCGAGCCGCAATCCCTGGCTGCACTTTATCCCGACGGACAAACGCTGATCCAGTTGATAGATCCCCTGGACGAACCGGAATTTTACTGCGTGGACGTGCGGGGCTTTGGCTCCAATTCCGAGACCGACCGGTCCCTGCAGGCCCACACCTGCAAGCCGGACGGGGAGGACGAGTTGTTCCTGGTGAACCACCCCTCTGAAGGCAAGCTATCCATGCCGGCCTATGACCTCTGCGTGGAGGCGGATGGTGACGAGGTTTATACCAGAGGGTGTTCCGACACTCCCTCCCAGGTCTTCGTTGCAGGTTCTGACGGTACGGTCCGGACCGGCGACGGGCAGCTTTGCCTGTCGGTCGCTCCCGGGGAGGGTGAGCAGGCGGGCGGAATATCCCACGTTCGCCGGGACTTGCTGCTGGTGGACTGCAAAGAAGGACCGAGGCACCTGGCCCGCTGGATTCTGCCGGGCAGCAACCCTTCTGCCGCCCAAGCGACGTCGACCCGCCTGATGTATGACGCATTGGATGCGGCGCTCAGGGGAGACCCCTGGGGCCTGGTCAGGCTGGGAGACTCGGGCGACCCGGCATACATCCCGGTGCTGGTGGAGCTGATGCGGTTCCCCTGGTGGCAGATTGACCGGGACGTGGAGGTAGCCCTCTACGAGGCCCTGGATGCCATAGCTGACCGCAACCCGGCCATCGCCGACGTTGAGCCTGGTACCGACGTGGACGAGTGGTCCCGGTGGGTGGTATGGATTGGCAAGCACCCGGAGGTGTGGCCGCCGCCCGGCTTTGCCGGCTGGAAGGGCCGGCTGTTCGGCGATCTTGTTGACCCGGCCATGGGCGCATTCCTTTTCGACGGGATTCGGGCCAATGTTCGGGTGGAGGAAATTGTCTGGGGCGGTGTGCGCAAGGACGGAATCCCAGACCTTACCGACGCGCCGGTTATTGGCGGGGCCGATGCCGATTACCTGGACCCGCAGGACAGGGTGTTCGGCGTTTCGTTCAACGGGGAGCACCGGGCGTATCCGCACCGCATAGTCAACGCCCACGAAATGGCCAACGACGTGGTGGGAGGTGTGCCCTTCGCCCTAGCCTATTGAACCCTCTGCGGAGCCGGAATCGTGTATTCCACCAACATCGACGGCGCCCGGGTGGAGTTCGGCACATCGGGGATGCTGTACCGCAGCAACAAGCTGATGTACGACCGGAGGACCAACACCCTTTGGAACCAGTTCACCGGCGTTCCGGCCGCCGGCCCGCTGGTGGGCACCGGCGCGCGGCTGGAACTGCTGCCGGTGGTGATCACCACCTGGGGCGAGTGGCTGGAAGCTCACCCCGATACCACTGTGCTGGCCCAGGAAACGGGCCTGTACCCCGGTCGCTTCTACCAGTCGGAGTGGGACGCCAGGTCCATATACTTCAACTACAGGGAAAGCCCGCTGACCATGTTCCCGGTATGGCGCACCAACGAAGACCTGACCACCAAAGGGCAGGTGATCGGGCTGCGTATCAACGGGGAAGCCAAGGCCTACCCGCTGGAAGTCCTGCGGACGGATCCCGTAGTCAATGACGAACTTGGCGGTCAATCCCTGGTAATGGTTACCATCGGGTGGATAGGCAGCCGCGCCTATGAGAGAGGCGACCGGACGTTCATCCTGGAAGAGGGATCGGAGGGGGACGGGACTGTGCTCACCGACTCCGGCGGCCAACTATGGCGGGTGGAGGAGGAAGCCCTGGTAAGCGTCAACGATCCATCAGTCCAGTTGCCCCGGATTCCGACCCACAACGCCTACTGGTTCGGTTGGTATTCCTTCTACCCCGCGACGGAGGTTTACGGGTCGGGGGAGTGAGGGATAAAGTCGCATTTCAACCTTAAAGCATCTCAAAGTACGGTCAAGTGTGCTATCATCATGTTGAGAGTTGGTTACTGCGTAGCGGGGGCCAACTGACGGGCGGCCATGAGTTGAAAACTTGGCCGTCCGTTATTATTTGAGTAAGATTACCAGACCATGTCCCTCCACAATCCCCCGCCGGTTTCTCTGGAACTTGTCAAAAACTATATTCCAGTCTTCCTTGTCGGGCTTGCCCAGTACGTGTCGTCCTATCGGAGAAACCACCAGGTCTGCCAATTGCAGACCGGCAATATTCTCGCTTTTTGCCCGCAGGTTGAACACCTTTATACGTTTGGCGATGGTGGCCCCCCGCAGATAGCGAGTACCCCGATTTCGCAGGTCATGCCACGCTGTTTCAAGAGACCGGTCCAATGAGGGTTCTCTTCGCTGTTGATGTTCTACGATTAAGTCACCAGCTAACTGGTCAGCGAAAATGTCACCCTTATGAAGGAAGTGACATTGAAACAGCGAGAACAGGCAAGAATTCAGGTACTCAACACCGTGCTGGAACACCACCTTTCCATCGC
>JAJEDS010000139.1 GCA_022821365.1 Dehalococcoidia bacterium
GCGATGGAAAGGTGGTGTTCCAGCACGGTGTTGAGTACCTGAATTCTTGCCTGTTCTCGCTGTTTCAATGTCACTTCCTTCATAAGGGTGACATTTTCGCTGACCAGTTAGCTGGTGACTTAATCGTAGAACATCAACACGTGGGCATAGACTATTCAATCCACATGACCCAGCGGTTCAGACAGGAACTCCCAATGCACACCGATGCGGTGTCGGCCCTGCGGTCGGCGGCGGGGGGAACCGGCCTGGCCCTTTTTGGATCTGCCGCCTCCAGCGTAGCCGGGTTTGCCGTACTGGGAATGGCTCCCATGCCATTGTTCGCCACTTACGGGGTAATATCCGCGGTAATGGTGCTGATGGCCGGGTTGGCGGCGCTGCTGGTACTTCCCGCCATGTTGTTGCTGGTTGCGCGATTGTCGAGGACTTCCTCACCAACGGGCTAACCCAGTTCCACAATCGCCTCAATCTCCACGTCCAGTCCCTCCTCGGCCAGGGCGGTAATCTCGACCAGGGTATTGGCCGGAAACTGACCCTGGAAGAACTCGGCGAACAGCGCCTCCTGAGTATCCCGGTCCGCTCGCCATTGGGGGATGCTGGTAACGAAGGTTGTTATCTTGACAATATCAGAAGGGCTTCCTCCCTCCTCGGCCACTATGCGAGTAATGCGGTCCAGGGTTACCCGGAGCTGCTCCATGACCGGACTACCCTGGGCTTCCGTGTCCCGGGCGGTGCAGCCGGCGATGTAAAGGGTATTCCCCGCCCGCACACTCCGGCTAAAGGTGGGGCCGGACGGGGCAATGTCGGGGTAATTCTTCCTGACCTTTTCCATTTCTGACCTCCACGCGGCGCCTCAAATTACCCTGGCCGCCCGCAACAGCCCCAACTCACGCAGGGACAGCCCCAGTTCACCGCCGAGAATTTCCACGTTGTGTTCGCCCAGTTGCGGCGCGGCGCGATTGCCGGCCATGGCATTGTCTCCGTCAATGAAAAATCCGGACCCCGGATACAGCATCGCACCAGTTTCAGGATGGTCCAGTTCCACGAAGAAGCCCCTTTCCTCAAGGTGGGGCGACTCAACCACCTGCGTTGGTGTTTGCACCAGGCCGATGACCAAACCCCTGGCCATCGTCTCCCTCATCAGGTCCAGGTTGGTCCACTGGGCCAGCCTGGGCGCCACCAGGGAATGGAGTTCCTCCCAGTGCTCCATGCGCCCGCCGCGGGTCGCAAACTTGGGGTCGGTCAATCCCGGTTCCTCGAGAAACTCGGCCCAGGCCTGCATGGGGCGGCCCCCGGTACCAGCGGTGGTCAGAGTAACTTCCCCATCCAGGGTTGGCAGGTGCATTCCGTCCATAACGTTACCGTCGCTGCCGCCACGGTGGGGATTGCGGCCGGTGTAGGTGTAGGGGTGTACCAACCCGGAAGGGGTGCTTACGGCGGCCTCCATCGTGGAGACGTCTATATGCGTCCCTCTTTCCGTCTGGTCCCGACGGAGCAAAGCCGCCATCACTGCCACGGCGCCGTTGCGAGCAGCGGTAATCTCCATCTGCTGCAAAGCCGTGCCCATGGGCGGTTTGGCAGCGGAACCGGTTACGGCATAGAGGTAGCCCCCCATCGCCTGGGCCACCAGGTCGTCGCCCTGGTAATCCGCATAGGGCCCGTCCTGACCGAAATAGGTGATTGAAACGAGGATGACCCGGGGATTTTCCTGTGCCAGGGTCTCGTAGTCCAGTACCAGCTCGGCCATACGGCCGGGCCGATAACTCTCTATGACGATGTCGGCGGACTGGGAGAGTCGGAGGAACAGTTTCCGTCCTTCCGCCTGTTCCACGTCCAAAGTTATGCCCCGCTTGTTGGTGTTGAAAGAAAGAAAAACAGAGGACCGGTCAGGGTGCGGAACCTCCCCGATGAAGGGCGGTTCCTGCCGGGACTGATCCCCCCAGCCTGGCGGCTCGACCTTGATTGTGTCCGCGCCCTGGTCAGCCAGTAACTTGGCGCAAAATGCCCCGGACGGGCGATTCGCCAGTTCCAGCACTCGCAGTTCCGACAGTATTCCGGACATAGGTAACTCCAGTCTTTCTCATCCACAAACAAGTGGAAGATACGCGATTGTTCCTCGTTGCTTTTCCTTGTAATTCTTCGCGCGTCCAGCCGGAAATCTCACGGGCGAGGCTCGTCGGGCCGGGGAGCTCCGAAAATTACGCCGTCGGCCTCCAGTCCGTCAATTTCCGACTGGGACAGACCGGCCAGTTCAGTAAGAATCGTGCCGTTGTCTTGCCCCAAACCGGCCACCTTGCTGAGGGTCATAGGGTTCCCAGCATCCCGGTAAGGGCGCCCGGCAAATACGCGGGCTCCCACTTCCGGGGCCTGGGGATTGGCGAACTCCCAGAGATATTCCCGCTCCTGCAGGTGGGCATCGTTAACCAGATCCCGCGCCGTAATGCAGGCTCCGGCGGTTACCCCCTTTTCCTGCAAGTCCCTGGCCATCTCCAGGTCATCTTGACGGGAGGTCCACTCTCCCAGTAATTGGTCCAATTCGTGCCGGTTCCGCCATCGGGAAAGGGCCGTGTCGAACCGGGGATCCCGCGCCCAATCGGGGAATCCCATTACTTCCTTCAGCCTCTCCCATTCCTCATCCGAGGAAACCACAATGACGATCCAACGGTCGTCGTCCCTGGCTGGATAGACGTTGTGGGGAGCCTTCCACCAATGAGCGCACCCCAGTCGATCCCGGGTGATGCCTTTCTGGGCTTCCAGGATGGCTGGTCCCACCGCGGACACTCCGGTCTCCAGCATGGTCAGGTCTACCCGCATTCCCTTTCCGGTCTTCTTCCTTTGGTAGAGAGCCAGCAGCAGAGCGTAAGCCACGTTGTTGCCCACCGAATGGTCCATATAGTTGTTGCTCGCCCGCATGGAAGGCCCGCCTTCGTAGCCGGTGAGGTAAGACAATCCGCACGCCGCGTCAACGGTGCGGGCGCGGGAACCGGCCCGCCGCCAGGGACCAGTGTACCCGTAGGCGGTGCTGCTCAGGGTGATAATTCGGGGGTTGATTGCTGAAAGGCTGTCGTGGTCGAACCCAAATCGCTGCATGGTACCGGGCCGGAAATTGTCGGTGACTATGTCCGTCTTCTCCACCAGCTTCAGGAAGACTTCCTTGCCCCGTGGCTGGGTAACGTCCATGCACAGGCTGCGCTTGTTGCGGGTACCGTAATAGACCAGGTTGCCCCCTTCGTTCCACCATTCTTCCCCGGCCTTGCCATCGGGAAAGGGTCCGGCCTTGCGGTCCTGCAGGTGGTCCGGGCTCTCGACGCGAATCACATCGGCGCCCAGGTCAGCCAGGAAACCCGTCCCCCAGGGCAAAGCATGAACCTGCTCCAGGGTCAGGACTCTGACGCCGTCCAGCACTCCCTTCTCTGACATGCCCTCTGCACCTCCATTTTTGCCTGGCGAGGCCACTGGTAACTGGGCCAATGATAGTCCACACAAGTTGCCAAGTCCACTTGGCAACCGGATTTAAGCCACGGCAAACCGGCTTAGGCCCTGCTTATGGCGAAAGGTCGCCGTCGGGCATATAATTTATACATCAATTAGCGAGGAGTATCAGGGCACAGGCGCACCAAACCCGTACCGGATCGCACACCAGACCCCGGCCGATGGTTGTCGGCAGGCTATCCAGTGAAGCCAGCCGCAGATGCCCCATCGAGGCCAGGGTCTTTTGCAACTCCTTCTCCGGCGGTTTGGAAAAGTCCCGACGCCGGACCATACCTGGGTCTGCCAGGCCGGGCCGCAATGGAAAGAGTGCCCAAATTGGAGGCAAGGAGGTGATAAGAATGCCTCCCACAAAGATTGGGGAGAACACCCTTAGCTGGCTCCCCGAAGAGCAAATAGAGGAAGGGGCCCGGAACCAGATCAGCAACCTGGCTGGGCTGCCCTTCATTTTCAAGCACGTAGCCGTTATGCCCGACTGCCATTACGGTCTGGGCGCCACCGTGGGTTCCTGCATACCCACCCTGGGCGCCATCATTCCGGCGGCGGTGGGCGTTGACATCGGGTGCGGCATGATCGCCGTGCGCACCCCTTTTACCCGGGCCGACCTGCCCGAAGACCTTTCGGAAATCCGCAAGGCCATTGAGCACCAGATTCCGCTGTCGGCGGGCCGCTATAACAACTCGGTAAAGAAGACTGCAAAGCCACGAATCGAGGAACTGGAAGCGAAAGCGGAAGAGACCGGACGGCTGGATTTCTACAACCAGCGGGACAAGAACTGGCGCCGGCAGTTGGGTTCCCTCGGTTCGGGCAACCACTTCATAGAACTGACCCTGGACGAAGAGGGCCGAGTCTGGACCTTCCTGCACTCAGGTTCTCGTGGCATTGGCAACAAGCTGGCGGAATGGCATATCAGGATGGCCCGTCAGTTGATGGAAAAGTGGTTCATCCAGCTTCCCGACCGGGACCTGGCCTACCTGGTGCAGGATACGGAGGAGTTCAACGACTACCTGACCGACCTGTATTGGGCCCAGGAGTTTGCACTGTTGAACCGGGCCGAAATG
>JAJEDS010000006.1 GCA_022821365.1 Dehalococcoidia bacterium
GCGATGGAAAGGTGGTGTTCCAGCACGGTGTTGAGTACCTGAATTCTTGCCTGTTCTCGCTGTTTCAATGTCACTTCCTTCATAAGGGTGACATTTTCGCTGACCAGTTAGCTGGTGACTTAATCGTAGAACATCAACACGAAGTGAAGAATCTAAAGTCCTTCCCGCAAGCCAATTTTCGGACCAGCATCCTGGCTTTGGGAAGGGATTCCAGGCCCTTCGGCAGGCTCAGGGCGGCGTGACTCCCGCTTGAGGGGATTGAGAGAAATAGGACGCAGTTGCCATGCTCTGCCAGCCTGAACTTGACGATAAGTCAAACCAGCGGCGCCAGTTCAACTAATGCTGGAACACCTGGGCATAAGATGGGGTTACGTCTTCCTGCGGGGCGCCGTATACCTCTCCGAAGACGACATGAAGGAGTTGATGACCACCGCTGTGGAGATGTACCTGCAGGATGAAGACCGGCGCAAGGTGTCCGGTTCCGAATTTGAGGGTACGGTGAGCACAGACCACAAGTACGAGGTGCTGGGTCACTTTGGGGGCCAGCGGTTCGACGTGGAACTGGACACCATCTACGGCCGCGACAGCGCGTCCTTCCTGGTCAACGAGCAGACCAAAAGCCCCGGTCCCTCCTTCTCCGTGAACTGAAACTGGGGCGTAAATTCGGTCCGCCCCAGCCTCTTTTACCCGACTTCTGGCCTCGTATCACCCCGGCCCGGTCAGCCTGGCAATGCTCCGCATGGTGGGGCCGCCGTTGCTCATGCGCTTGGCCTGCATGGGCTGCCCCTTGCCGCAATTGGGGATGGGATTGACCTGCAGATCGTTGCCCACCGCGTCGATGGACTGGAAGTAGTTGCGGGTGTCGGCGGTAATGCCGCCATCGCGGTAGAGGCGGCCCACCCGCCCGCGCTCGATCTCGTATACCTTAACCGCTGTGATGCGAAAGTTCTCGCGCGACTCCGCAATGGACGGGGTGCGGTGGCCGACCACGTAATAGCCCGAATCCACTTCGGAGATAATATCCCGTGGGTCGCGTTCCCCCGGAGCGAAGACCGTGTTGGTCATGCGGATCAGGGGCGCCAGGTGGGCATCAGTGGCCCGGGCCGAACCGTTGGGAACAACGCCCAGGATGGCCGCCGTCTGCCGGTTGTTGAGAAACTCTTCAAGCACGCCGTCGCGGATGATGTGGGCCCGCCGGCCCGGAGTGCCCTCGTGGTCGTAGCGGAAGGAGCCATAGCCTTCCATCAAGGGGTCGGAATAGGCGTTCACCAGGGGCGAGGCTATCTGTTCTCCTAGCTGGTTGTCGTGCAGGTTCTTCAGGAACCACGACCGCCCGGCATAGGCCGTTTCGTACTTTAGGGCCCGGTCAAGCTCTGAGGGATGGCCCACTACCTCGTGGACCAGCAGTGTGTTGAAGTGGGGGTCGGTAACCACCGGCACTTCCCCGTCTGGCGGGCGCAGCGGCGGAGCGGCGGCCACGTCGGAAGCGTCCCTGCCCAGGTTGCGGCAGAAGGTGGTGTAGTCCGGCAGGTCAATGGGGCCGCTGCGGTAACCCCTGGTAAGTACCTCCCAGCCCCGCTGGTGGCCGGTGAAGTCGTAGAGTTCGTACGGGCCGTGCTCGCCGTCGCAGATGACAAAGATGAAACCCTCGGTCTGGGCGAAGGACTGGTCTATGTTGGCCCCCTCCGAACTGATGAAAAGTTCCCGCAGCAGGAAGGTGGATGTGGATGCCGCAGTGAAGAGGACGTTCCTGGCCCGGCTGCCGGCGGCGCGGCAGCCATCCACCGCCATGCGCACCGTGTCCTCCAGGGGGACGGTGAGCGGGTCTGTTTCGTAAGTGGCGGGAATGGTGTCCTCGGCCACGGGGACGCGGGCCAGGAAGGTATCGTCCAGGCTGTGGGCCACGGCGGGAAAGCGCCGCCAGGTCTGGGACTTCTTGCGGGCGTTGGAGCGGGCGCGCTGGTGGGCCTGGCCGATACCCTCCCATACCACTGTTTCGATGCGGCCCAGGTCTGCGGCGCCCAGCACCTGGCCGTAGAAGCCTGCGGCGGACATTCGCTCCTGGGCGATTACCCGCACTCCAAAGTCGAAGGCCACGTCCTCGGAACTGGCCTTTCCCAGGCCGTTTTCCGCCGAACCGCGCTTTTCTTCCTTGACTTGTATGCGCAGGTCGCAGTAACGGAACTTGGGCAGCGACCT
The DNA here is from genome assembly GCA_022821365.1 of Dehalococcoidia bacterium. Classification (GTDB taxonomy): domain Bacteria; phylum Chloroflexota; class Dehalococcoidia; order Lucifugimonadales; family UBA3495; genus Bin22. Next base: position 2,200 of record JAJEDS010000006.1, read on the forward strand.
GGCCCGTCCGGTTACCAACGAAAGCAGTTTGGGCCGGATGAGGTCCAGGTCATCTACGGAAATGGTTTCGGGCATATTATCAGGCCCTGGTGAACGGCCCCTGGATACTTGCTGTTCCAGAGGCCGGATTAGTGGTGGTCTTCTAGTGGGTAAGGCTCAAGCTGAGCATAATGCAAACGTTGCTGAGCCATATCGGCTACTCTCCATCTTCCGGGCTATTTCCGGAAGGTGGGCGATGTGTGAAGTAGTCCTTCAAGTCTGAAAACTGACCGGACATATATGCCTGTCCCTGCTCCAAGCTTCGTATCCGGTCATCCTGTTGTGCGAACCCCTGGGTCATTTCGGCCCGCAACTGTGCGAAGCCCTGAGTCATTTCGGCCCGTAGCTGTGCGAACCCCTGGGTCATTTCGGCCCGCAACTGTTCAAATCCGCGGTCCATTCGATCTTCCAGCCGGTCTATTCGTTGGTTTGTCCGTGCTTCAGATCGATTCAAAAGCACAATTAAAAGCCCTACCAGCGCCAGGTTGGCGCTGAAGAGTCCTATGCCAACCGTTATTATTCCGATTAGCTCAGGAGACATTTTTCACCCCTTCCTAACCTGCGCACCTACCCCTGCTCTGCCTGCCAGGCCCGGGCCACGGCGTGGGATACGGCGGGGACAACCGCGGGGTCCAGCGACCAGGGGATGATATTCGCGGCGGTGGGTTCCGCAACCAGGCCCGCCAGGGCCTCGGCCGCCGCCAGCTTCATGCGGGTGGTGATGCGGGTTGCGCGAGCGTCAAGGGCGCCGCGGAAGACGCCCGGGAAGGCCAGGCTGTTGTTAATCTGGTTGGGGAAGTCGCTGCGGCCGGTGCCGACGACCTTGGCGCCGGCCTCGGCGGCTGCGTCGGGCCAGATTTCCGGCGTGGGATTGGCGGCCGCCAGCACTATGGGGTCGGGAGACATGGAACGGACCATATCCTGGGAAACGGTATCACCCACGGACAGGCCGATAAACACGTCCGCCAGGCGCATGGCGTCGGCCAGGTTGCCTTCCAGGTTCTGGGGATTGGTAATTTCCAGCATTTCGGTCTTTATGGGCGTGAGGTCGGTGCGGTTGCGATGGATTATGCCCTGGCTGTCCACCAGGATGATGTTCTTTGCTCCGTAGTCCATCAGCAGCTTGGTGGAAGCGATGCCGCCGGCGCCGGCGCCGGAGAAGACAAACTTGGCTTCCGCGATGGACTTGCCCACTACCTGCAGGGCGTTGATGATGGATGCCAGGACCACAATGGAAGTGCCGTGCTGGTCGTCGTGAAACACGGGAATCCCCAGGTCCTGGAGGCTTTCTTCAATTTCGAAGCAGCGGGGGGCGGCAATGTCCTCCAGGTTGATGCCGCCGAAACAGGGGGCCAGGTTGCGCACCGTCTGGATGATGGAGGCGTTGTCCTGGGTGCCCAGGCAGATGGGGAAGGCGTCCACGTCGGCCAGGCCCTTAAAGAGGATGGACTTGCCTTCCATGACCGGCAGGGCCGCCTCCGGTCCGATGTTGCCAAGGCCCAGCACCGCGGAACCGTCGGTGACTACCGCCACGGTATTGCCCCGGTTGGTCAGGGCGTAGCTTTCCGACTTGTCCTTGTCTATGGCCAGGCACACCGACGCCACGCCGGGAGTGTAGGCAATGGAAAGCTCCTCCATTGTTTCCACCTTCATCTTGGAGGCGATGCTGATTTTGCCCCGGCTGGCCCGATGGCGGTTAATGGCTTCCACTCCGTAGTCCATCATATCTCTCATCTCACTTGATAAGTTGTTAAGCAACGCCCGAGTGTTACCTTGCCAGACGGCGCGTTGCTGTCCTGTTGAACTGGATTCGCCAATTATAAACCCAAAAGCAAGGCTGTGGGGAAAATGTACCCCCGGCGAAGGGTACTCCCCCCAGAGCCGAC
>JAJEDS010000123.1 GCA_022821365.1 Dehalococcoidia bacterium
GCGATGGAAAGGTGGTGTTCCAGCACGGTGTTGAGTACCTGAATTCTTGCCTGTTCTCGCTGTTTCAATGTCACTTCCTTCATAAGGGTGACATTTTCGCTGACCAGTTAGCTGGTGACTTAATCGTAGAACATCAACACCTCGTAACCGCTGATTATAGGCCGGCCCTGCTCGAGATTCCGGTACATCCGCAGGCCCAGACAGCCGCCGTCATATTGTATGGACTTGACCCCGGACCTCTCGAAGAATTTGTGGAGGCTGGTCATGCCGCACTTGTGAAAGCCCACGACGAATATCTTGCTCATCATTTTCTCCTTGGCATGGCCCGGCTGCTGGCGACACGACCGATTCAGGTCTGCGGGCGGGGCCCGGCCGGCGGTCAACGGGGCGGCGCAGCTTCCGGCGCGGCATCCAGGGACGCCGCCACCTGGGACTGGCGGGTTCTCAGGTCAATCACCTGGGGATGGTTTACCGTCAGGCCCTCGGCGGTCTCGACGTAGCCCTCCGCCACCGCCAGGTACGCGGGGTCCAGGTGGGCCGCATTCTGGTACACGTAGGCAAAGCGGAGGCTGGCGACCCAGAGCTGCGGCTCGCTCCGCATGATCTCGTCGGCGGCCCGGCCCACCGTGCCCATGGCCGCCGCAAAGGTTTCCGGGTTCCGGGTCAACGGTTCCCAGTCATTGGCGAGGCTTTCCAGCAGGTCCTGCCGCGGCTGGTTGGCCAGGGGAGGGAACCGGACTATTGCCCGCTGGTAGTGCTCCAGCCTCGCCGGCCAGCCGGCGGTGATATGGGCCTGGGCCAGCCGGGCCTCGGTGGCGGCCCGGTATGCGCTGACGTTGCCCAGGTATATGACCGCCGACAGGGCGGCGGCCAGGAACCCGGCGGCGGCCCAGCCGGCGTAGCGGCGGCGGGCGGCCCCCGCCAGCCACTGCCCTGCCGGGAGCCGGGTCGGGAGCCGGACTCGGAGCCGCCGCACGGGGAGCCAGTTGAGGGCCGGGACCACGGTTTTTCCCTTCCGCCGGCCGCCCTCACCATTTGCGTCTCCGTTGGCTTCGCGGTTGGCGTCACGCTCGGCGTCCAGGCTGACCGCGAAGGCCAGCAGCAGAACGAACTGGAGGAAGGTGGCCGGGGTATCGAAGAGGGCGAGATTGTGGATGAAGTAGCCGGCCAGGGCCGCGCCCAGGAACAGGGCCAGGGTGTCGCCCTCCGCTCCCAGTCTCCTGAGCCGGGACGCCACGGCCCAGAACAGCAACAGCCACATGGCCAGGTATCCGGCGAAGCCGAGGGCGCCCTTGGTGGCCAGCTCGTTGACGGGAGCGTTGTGCGCCAGGTCCAGCAGTTCGTCGGTGCCGGGCCCGGCCCGCTCCAGGCCGTAGTGCCGGCCCCAGGCCACGATGTAGTTTCCCGGCCCCCAGCCCAGCAGCGGCCGCTCGGCGAAGGCCTCCAGTCCAAAGACCACCGACCATAGCCGGCTGCCCAGGCTGAAGTCCCGTTCCCCGCCGGTCTGCATCAGGCGCGTCAGGGTATTTTCCTCCCCGGCCGGCGACGGTCCCGGCGCCGTCTGGACGCCCCAGACCACCAACAGCCCGAGAAGTACCAGGCCGGTCAGAACCGCCAGCAGCGCCAGCTTGACCCTCCTGAGCCGGCCCCACAGCAGGTAGGCCACGGCCAGGGCGGTCAGGGCGCCGGCGAGGGCGATGACCGAGGCGCGGGTGCCGCTCTCCCACAGGAGCCAGAGGCTGAGAAGGACCGCCGCGCCCCAGAAGAGCCGCTGCCAAAGCAGGGCGGGGACCCGCCCCGTTCTCACCTGCTCCCTTCCCCGTCTTCGCCCGGGCGGCGGGGCGTCGCGGCTCGCCGGCGCTGCGCCTGCGCCGGTGAAGGAGGAGACCAGGAGGCCCGCCCCGACCAGGGCGTTGACCAGCATGTAGGCGCCCAGGTAGGTGGGGTTGCCCAGGGTGACCGAGATTCGCTGGCCCTCTTCGAGATAGCCGTACACCGGCAGGTTCCACCCGAACACCAGGGCGACGCCCACCAGCCCCATGATGGCGCCCACCAGCAGGTGGAAATTGAGCAGGTAGCGCCAGTCCTCCCGGGTGCGGAACAGGGAGGTCAGCACCAGGGCGAAGGCCAGCCAGTGGGCCAGGTCGACGATGCCCTGCATGCGCTCGTAGGTGGACCAGAGGCTGCGCTGCAGGCTGACCCCGGTGAGGCCGGCCAGCAGGGAGAGCGCCGCGTAGACGGCGAAGGCGATGACCAGCCGGGACAGGACCGGCCGGTACGAGGGGTTGCGCGCCGCCAGCGGCAGCCAGAGGGCCAGGGCCACCTCGATCAGGGTCCTGGCGTACAGGGCCTTCCCGACCACGAAGGGAAACACGGTGTCGGGAGTCACCACCAGGGGCATGAGCAGGACCAGCAGCACCGCCGTCCTGGCGGCGGCCAGCAGGCCCCGGTCCAGGTGGTCTCTCGTTTCGGCAGTCTGCATGGGAACCTCGCCCGCGCCTTCCCGGCCGGAGTGGAGCTGACGCCGGGCGGCCGTCATCCTACCAATCCTCGGGCTCGCAGCGCCTCCAGGACGGTCAGCGCATTGTCCTGGGCGCTGTGCAGCGCCGTCTCCAGCTCCACGTCCGGGCAGGCCGGCGTCTCGTAGGGATCGTCTATGCCGGTGAAGTCGGCGATCTCCCCCCGGCGCGCCCTGGCGTACAGTCCCTTGGGGTCGCGCGCTTCGCATACCTCAAGCGGAGTGTTGACGTACACCTCCACGAACCGGTGGGCGCCGATCATGTGGCGTACGGTCTCCCGCGTTCTTGCGTACGGGCTGATGGTGGCGCAGACGGCGACGCCCCCGTCCCAGACGACTTCCGACGCCGCCCGGCCGATTCGCAGGACATTGGCGTCCCGGTCCTCCCGGCTGAATCCCAGGTCCCCAGATAGGCGCGCCCGCGCCGCGTCCCCGTCCAGCAGGGTGACCTGGCAGCCTCGCTCCTGTAGGAAGGCCGTCAGCGCCTCCGCCGTCGTTGACTTGCCGGCGCCGCTGAGGCCGGTAAACCAGACACAGGCCCCCTGGCGGGCCGGGGGAGGGCAGCTATCGGATGGAATCACTGTCACCTCCGGCATCTGGCTTGGGCCGTTCACCGGCTGGGCGGGCCTTGCTCCGGCTCCCCTGCCACGGGGACTCGGGGAAGGTCGCAATGACGGGACGGCGCTGGGAAGGCCTCCGGAATGCCCCCGATTTCTCTTCCACTTTCCGCCAATGTCCCGCGCCGGAATGTCTCACAAATCGTGGACCTGGCGGTCAACCATCTTCCGGAAAATTCCGTTGGCCGCGTGCAGGTCTTCATAGCGGCCCTGTTCCACCACCCGGCCCCCGTGCATCACGTAAATTATGTCGGCGTCACTGGTGATGGACAATCGATGGGAAACCAGCACCACCGACGCGTCCCCTCGGGTCCGGTCGATGTTGCCCAGGATGGATTCCTCCAGGTCACTCTCCAGCTCGGAGGTGCCCTCGTCGCAGATCAGCAGACGGGGCTTCTTGTAGAGTTCCCGGGCAATGGCGATTCGCTGGCGCTGGCCGCCGGAGAGCAGGGCGCCCTCGTCGCCGACGGCGGTGCTCAGTCCCTGGGGCAGGTCGTTGGCGAAGGCATCGCACCCGGCCATGCCCAGGCTCCGCCGCACCTTGGCCGGGTCAACCTGGGGGTCCCACAGGCTGACGTTATTCTCCAGAGTGTCGTTGAAGATTACGTTCTCCTGGGTCACGTAGCCAATCCGCGAGCGGAGCGCGGCCTGGTCGATGTCCCCGTAGGGCGTATCCCCCATGGTGATCACGCCGGAGGTTGGCCTCAGCAGGCCGGTCAACATGGTGAGCAGCGTGGACTTGCCGGCCCCTGAGGAGCCGACGATGGCCACCTTGCCGCCGGGAGGAATCGTCAGGTCCAGGTCACTGAGGACCTCCCCGGAGTTGGTGTAACCGAAGGAGACGTTCCGGAATCTGATCGGCTGGGAAAAGTCCGGCTGGACCCGGCTGGACCCGGCTGGCTCCCCATGCTCGGGCAGGTCCCGGTCAAGCTCCTGGAAAAGCCTCACGCTGCCCGAAAACTCCAGGAACTGCTGGTACCTCTCCTGGCCCTGGATGCCATAGGATATGCCCCGGCGGATGATGACCAGGACGAACACCGCTTCCACCAGCGAATTGCCGATGACCCCGGAGTAGAGGATGAGGAAGCCCAGCAGGAAGAAGACCAACGCCAGGTCGATGGCATTGGTCAGTAGCGCCGTGACGCTTCTCTGGGCGTGGAGCAGGTGGCCCTGGGTACGGATATTGCACCGAATTTTGCCCGCGATGCGGTCGTTGCCTGCCGTGGCCTTCAGGTACTTGAATGCCGCCAGCATCTGGGTCATGAGCTCCTGGATGACGCCGTTGTTGAGGGTGTTCCGGGCGGACAGGCCCCGGAGGAATCCTGCCGCCCTCCTCATCCCGAAGTAGCAGGGTACCGAGACTGCCAGGGCAACCAGGACCAGCTGGGGTTCGATCAGTAAGACCAGCAGGAACATGCCGAGGGAGAGCAGCCAGCAGGCCAGCGCGTTGGTGACGTGTCCCAGCACCGCGGCCATGCTGTTTATTTCCAGGGTTACGGCGTTGTTGAGAATTCCAGCGTTGTACCTGCTGAAATACTCGTAGTCCAGCCGGCCGATGTGGTCAATCGTCCTCAACTTGGCATCCGTCTGCAGGTTCGAAATGATCCTGGCGGCCACCAGTCCCTGCAGGGTGAACGTCAGGCTCCTGGCCGTATAGGTGCCGGCCACGAACACCAGGGCCGGAACCAGCGAGTACTCCACTCCCACCGCCGCGAATATGAAGTGGACCAGCCTCCCGATGACCGAGTCCGATCCCGGCTCCGATATCAACGGCAAAAGCAGGCCGATGGACAGGCTGTCGAAGGCCACCGTCAGAACGGTCAGCAGGAGCCACAGGGCAAACTGCCGGCCCAGGCTCCGGTACAGGAATCCAATGATGGCCATCGGGCGGGTTACCTCGGTTCGGATGGACGGCTGGCTGCGCCGGAGCAATTCGGGGTTCCGGCTCGGCATGGGGCCGGGCGCCCGAGGTAAACTCTCCGTCGAATTCCCCGGCGACGCAGCCATGCCCCGGGCGCGGACCCGGGAGCAGGCCCTTTCCCCGTACCGGAGGAATTGCCCATCCGAAGATCCCGGGCTCCCCAAGGGCCGGACCCGCGAATGCACTCACCGAAAGGGTGCGCCTTCGATCTGAAACAGGGCGCGCCAGGGCGTGGCGGCTCGTCAAATCAGCCAGGCTCCGGATTGCCCCACCCACCGGGTCATTTGCGAATGAATCCATGATCTGTGGAGACGGCGGGAAGGTGGGGGCGGGACCCCACCGGCGGAACGTTGACCCTCCCAACGTCCCGGCGTCCAGGTTCTGGTTGCCGCGTCAACTGGCCCCGCCGGAACAGACGCCCCGGCAATTCCCCGACCCCTCGGCGGGGTTGTGCCGGCTGGTTCATCCTTTCTTCCCGTACCATACCGCGCCGCCGCCGTTGTGGCCGGCGCGGTACGGTCCGGGTCGGCGGGGATTATACACAATAAACCATACAATCACCACTGTAATAATACGTGCTATTCTACATTGGGCCGGGTAAACTGGTCTAGTTCCTGTGCCCAGGAAACGGGTGGCAGTCCCCATCAGGAGAGAGTCCCATATGGACATGCTGCACGCCAGGGTGTTCAGGGATATTACAGAGGATCGGGCGCTGGCGTTCGACATGGAAAAGGGCGCCCCGGCGCTCATCTGTCCGTTCGCCAGGCTCCCCCAGCAGGCCAAGGTCCTCATCGTGAAATCAGTATGCCAATGGCTGCGGGGCAAGGGATGATCCTGTCGCTGATCACCGTCGTCTACAACGACGTGCGCGTGGCCCGGGCCCTGGATTCGGTCCTCGCGCAGCGGCTGGATGCCGGCGACTCCATGGAGGTCGTGGTGGTGGACGATTCGGACGACGAGACCAGCGAACTGCTCCGGCGGTACGGGGACGCCATCACCGTGGTCCGCCCGCCCGCCCGCCGGGGAATGTACGCCGCCCGCAACATCGGCATTCAGCGCACCTGCGGGGAGGTCATCGGGTTCCTGAATGCGGACGACCATTACGTGGACAGCCTGGTGATCAGGGACGTTCTCCGGGCCTTCCGCAGCCCGGGCCGGCCCCTGATGGTGCACGGCCGGACGACGGTGGTGGACGCCGGCGGGAGGCCCCTCTACACCACGAAACCGCTGAACACCACGACGCGAAGGGCGCTCCTGGGATACATGGGCGAGGACCCCAGCACCTTCTGGCGCCGGACCGTATTCGAACGGCACGGCCCGTACCGGGAAGATTACCGGATTGCCGGGGACTACGAGTTCGCCCTGCGAGCCCTGTACCGGGGCGGGGTGCGCCGGCGCGCCCGGCCAATCGCCAGGACCCTCACCTGGATGGAAACGGGGGGATTGTCCAGCCGCAACGAGGCGCTGCAGTTCCGGGAGCGGGTCCGCGCCCGGAGGCACAGCGGCTATCACCTGTTCTGCATCCCCATCGCCCTGGAATTCCTGGAGTTGGCCCTGCTGAAGGTCAAGAGAACGGTCCGGCAGGCCCTGGAATGAGGACATGGATACGCTGCCCGCATACGTGATCAACCTGGATTCCGCCGCCGAACGGTGGCGGGAGGCGTCGTCCCAGCTGGACCGACTGGGCCTGGAGCACCAGCGCTTCCCCGCCGCCGACGGGGCCGCCCTGTCTCAGGTTGACCTGGACCAGCACGTTGACTGGGAGGCCACCAGGAGGTGGAAGTTCAACATCACCCGCCCGGAGATCGGGTGCTACCTGAGCCACCTGGACCTGGCTCACCGGGTCGCACAGTCCGAGCTCGAAGGCGCCTTCGTCTTCGAGGATGATTTCGTGGCCTCCGACGACCTGCCCGCGGTGCTGAGGGTCCTGTCCCGGGTGGAATTCGGCCGGCCCCTCATCGTACGGCTTGACTCGCCCCCCGGTCAGCTGGCCTTCCCCGTTTATCGGAGACCTCTGGCCGATGGGCTCAGGCTGTTCGTGCCCTTCCGCATTCCGCCCCGCACCACGGCCTACTACCTGAACCGGGCCGCCGCGCGGCGCCTGGCGGCCAACTGCCGGGTCTTTCACATGCCCATCGACTGCCAGTACCGGCACCACTGGCAGACGGAGGTGGACGTGCTCATGGTCTCGCCGTCCCCGGTGCGGGCCGCCGACGGCGGCGACCGGGACAGTTCCATCGATCCCAGTTCCATCGAAGGTGGCAGGAAGCACAGAAGGCGCTGGCTCACCAGAATCCGCCACTTCCGGCGCATATCCTACCGGGAAGTCTCCGGTATGGTCCACCTGCCGGGCCGGGTGGCCCGGGCGGTGGGGTAGCCGGCGTGCCGTCTGACGCCAGCAGCGACTGGCGGCAGCTATCGCCCCAGGTTTCACCCGCTGACTTCGTTCCCTCCCAGCGGGTGAGCGTGATCATCCCCTATTACCAGGCTCCGGACCACCTCCGCCTGGCCATAGCCGCCCTGCGCAACCAGACCTACCCGCAACATCTCATGGAGATCATCGTGGTGGACGACGGATCCGACCCGCCCCTGTCCCCCGGGGATACTCCCGACGGCATCGGGATAATCAGGCAGGAGAGGGACGGATACGGAACGGCCCGGGCGCGCCACGCCGGGGCGTCGGCGGCCACGGGCAGCATCCTGGTCTTCACCGACGGCGACGTGGTCCTGCACCCGGACAACCTGCGGGAACACGCCCGGTGGCACACCGCCGGGCCCCACGTCTTCTCCTTCGGCGACCTCCTGGCCGTGGACACGGAGCGGGTCGACGTTCAGGACCCCGAAATCTCCGCCAGGCTGGCCAGCGGCGATGAGGGCGTCCCCCACCGCCGGCTGGAGTGGCACCGCAACGTAAGCCGCTGGACCCGGGACTTCACCCGGGAAGAGGACAACCTGTTCAGCTTCATCGCCGGGTACAACTATGCGGTGAACCGGGACATGTACCGGCGGTGGGACCTGGGCCGGCATTCGGAGCGTTTCCGGCACTGGGGCTTCGAGGACAGCTACGTGGCCTATCGCGCCCACGTCCAGGGGGCCGTCTTCGTGGCGGTCCACAGCGCCAGGTGCTGGCACCTGGGCATGCCCAATCATCCCCGCGACCTGCCTCGCGACGTCAGGCTGAACGCCGCCATCCTGGAACAGCTGGTGCCCCACCCCTTCACGCGGGGCCCGGCGGGCGGCCGCAGCTTCGAGGTGCCCCGGCACGTCATCACCCTGCGGACGGGGAGCGCGGATATCCTTCTTGCCGTGGTGACGGACCTGCTGACGGACCCGACCGGCGACGCGGTGATACGGGTGAACTCCTGCGACCTGGACGCGGACTCTGAGCTGTACGCCAGGAGGCGGCTTCAAGCCACGCCCCAGGTGCTGTTCGACGACCCGGGTTCGAGCCTGGACTCATTCCCCGACAGCCCCTGGCACATCGACATCGCCACCCGTGTCCCCCTGAAGCCGCGGCTGATGCGGCGTCTCCGCCGCACGCTGGAATCCACGTCGAGGCTGCGGAGCGGATTCAGGGCGCAGGGCGAACGATGCACTATAACAGCGGCCCGCTCGCGGCGCCTGCACCAGGCGGCCATGGGCCTTGCCGTCAGCCCCCTGCCCTCGGTCGGAACGGGCAAATTCACCAGCCGCCAGCTCAAGGCCCTGCCGGAACCGATGCGCGGGATGCGGCAATACGTCCGCCGCCGGCTGCTGCCGGGGCATCTCTTACGGAGGCTCGCCAACCGTGACCGCTAGGGTCTTTGCCCTGTACACTTCCCACGTCAACGTGGGCGGCGTGGAGAGCGTCTACCACCTCATCGCCCGGGCCCTCCTCGACCGGGGCTGGCAGGTGGACGTGCTGACCAAGGCCGGCGGACCAATCTACCAGAGCCATATTCCCCGCGGAGCCCGGGCCGTGACCATCGGCCGGGCGGGAATTCCCTCCCTGCTCCGCTACCTGGCCTCCCGGAAGCCCGACTACCTGATGTCCGCCAAGCTGGACTGCAACGTGGAACTCCTGGCCTGCAAGGCGCTGTACCACGGCAAAACCAGGGCCGTCATCAGGTATGACGGGGTGCTCGACGCCTACTACATCCCGGGACCGGTGCCAAAGGTCAGGCGGGCGGTGGGCCGCTTCCTGATGCGCTGCCTGCTGAAGGAAGCCCACGCCGCCATCGCGGTCTCCGACGGCATGGCGGCCGCCGCCCGGAAAGCCTTTCCCCATCAGGGGCGCCGGCTGCACCGGCTGTACAACCCCATCGACACCCGCCGGATCCTGGAACTGGCCCGCGAACCCTGCGACCATCCCTGGCTGGCGTCCGGCGGGAAGGGCGGCGTGCCGGTCATTCTCCACGTGGGCCGCCTGGCCCGGGAAAAGGACATCCCCACCCTCCTCCGGGCCTTTGCCCTGGCCCGGCGCGAAAGGGAATTGCGCCTGGTCATCGTGGGAATCGGGCCGGAGGAGGCCAGCCTGAAACGGGAGGCGCAAAGGCTGGGCATCGCGGAATCGGTATGCTTCGCCGGGTACGTTGAGAACCAATACGCGTACATGGCCCGGGCCCAGGTCTTCGCCATGAGTTCCGTGGCGGAGGGGCTGGGCTGCGTCCTGCAGGAAGCGATGGTCTGCTCCGCATCCATCGTCAGCACCGACTACACCTTTGGCGCCAGGGAGCTGCTGGCGGGAGGCAGGTACGGAGTCCTGGTGCCCATGTCGGACCCCGGCGCCCTGGCGGAGGGCATGCTGGCGGCCCTGGACCGCCCCATCGACCCCGGCGCCCTCCAGGCGCGGGCGATGGAGTTCGACCTGGAGTCCCACGTGGATGAGCTGCTGAGCATCCTGGGTGAAGCCACCGGATAGGCGGTCGTCTCGGGCGCCGGTTCGCGCCTGCGGGGGCGGGTTGCGCCGGGTCCCGGCAACAGCGCGGGTATCGAATTGCTCCCAACAGCAGAGTGGCGCCGGCCACGGGGGAGGCCCACCGCGAACGGCAGGTCAGGCGCCGGCCAGCGCGCCGTAGCGTCGCTGGCGTTGGCGGTAGGCCGCCAGGACCTGCGCAAGTTCGGCCGGCCGGAGGTCGGGCCACAGGGTCGGGGTGTGGTAATACTCGCTGTATGCCGACTGCCACAGCAGGAAGTTGCTGATGCGCTGCTCGCCGCCCGTGCGGATGATCAGGTCCGGGTCCGGGCAGTGGGCGGTGTACAGGTACCGGCGGAAGGTAGCTTCGTCCAGGTCCTCCGGGTCAACGCCGTCGCGGATGATGCGCCGCACCGCCCGCAGTATCTCGTCGCGGCCGCCGTAGTCGAAGGCCACGTGGAGGGTGACTCCGGTGTTGCCGGCGGTCAACTGCTGCGCGTTTTCGACGGCCCGGCGCAGCCCGGGCCGCAGATTGGCGGTCCGGCCCAGGTGGATGACGCGGACGTTGCGCTGGTGCAGATCGCCGGTCTGTTCCTCGACGGCGGAGTAAAAGATGTCCATCAGGCCGTCCACCTCGTCTTTGGGCCGGCCCCAGTTTTCCGTGGAAAAGGCGTAAACGGTCACGTACTCCACGCCCAGGCCGGAGAGAGTCTCCAGTACCTCGCGGATGCGGTCCGCGCCCCGGCGGTGGCCCTCAATGCGCGGCAGGCCGCGCCTGATGGCCCAACGGCCATTGCCGTCCATGATGAGGGCGACGTGCCGGGGCGCAGCGTCGCCCCGGCACCTGGCTATTCCCCTTCCCCGGGGAGGTTCGGGGCCGGTCCGCTTCCCTGGTTCCAAGAGACATCCTCCTTGCCGGTCAGACCGCGACCCCCGAGCGCCGTATCGCGCCGGCTTCGAACGACGCCGGTCCGGATTGCGAAGTCGCCGGCGGTGAAGGCCTTGAGTGGGTCATCAGCTGCGGGCGAATCAACGCAGGGCGTATTCGATGCAACGGTCCAGCGACTCGTCCAGGCCGACCTCCGGCTGCCAGCCCAGCAGTTCCCTGGCCTTCCTGACGTCGGGCTCGCGGCGCTGCACGTCGGCGGGATGCGCCGGCAGGCAGTTGAACTCCAGATCCCTGCCCGGCGGGATGACGCCCCGCTCGATGCCCCTGGCGTAGATGCGCTTCGCCAGGTCCCGCATGGTGACGGGCTCGGTGCTGCCCAGGTTGAACACCTGGTTCCGGGTGGCCTCCGACGTCAGGTGGTGCGCTATCGGAGCCGCCACGTCGTCGATCCAGGTGAAGCACCTGGTCTGATGGCCGGTACCGATGATGTCCAGGGGATTCTGCTTCCGCAACAGCAGCAGGGCGATGAAGTCGGCGAATACGTGGCTCATGCCCTGCACGGCGTCCGCCCGCTCCAGGGGAGTGATGACGTTGAAGGGCCGCCAGATGGTGTAGGGCAGGCCGTAGTCCCTCCGGTACGCCGCGCACAGCCGTTCTCCCACCAGCTTGGATAGCCCGTAGTCGCTGGACGGGGGCAGCAGGTCCTCCGTGTCGTCCTCGGCCAGGGGAAGCGCCTCCGCCCGCTCGTAGACCACCGACGAGGAGATGTACACGAACCGCCGGACCCCCCGCCGCACCGACTCCCGCAGCAGGTTGGCGTGCAGCCGGACGTCGGCGGAGAGAATGTCCGCCCCCCGCGAGTGAAACCCCCTGGTCCCGTACACCTGCGCGGCGGACTGGAGGACCACGTCGACACCGGCGGTCACCCCGGCAACCTCCGCCTCGGAGCACAGGTCACACCGGCGAAACTCGTACCCCCGCTGGCGTTGGACCTCGCCGTACCGCAGCATGTGGTCGCATCCCAGGACCTCGTGGCCCGCTTCCAGCAACCGGGGGATCACCCGTTGCATCAGGCTGCCCTCGCTGCCCGCGACCAGCACCTTCATACCGGCTGCTCCCTCATTCTACGCCGTCCTGCCAGAACCCTCCCCTGGTCCGGTAGCGGATCTGCTCCCAGCGGCCCCAGAAATCCACGTAGACGCAGCGGGCATTTCGGACGTGGGCCCGCACCACGGTCCAATCGCCGAACTCATCGTGGGGAGTCATCAGCACCACCGCGTCGCTTCCCGCTATGTCCCGAAGATCGTCGTACCCTTCCAGGTTTGGCTCGACGCACACCACCCCATAGCCGGCTTTACGCAGCCGGTCCCGCAGATTGGGACCCAGCGAATTTCGGGTGTCGTCCGAACCGGCCTTGAAGGTCATGCCCAGGACCGCCACTTTCTTCACGTCGGGATACTCGCCGAGTCGCCGGACCGCCCGGGTCGGCATGCTCTCGTTGACCCCCAGCGCAGCGCCCGTCAGGGTGTTCCAAGGAATGCCGTCAGCCAGGGTCAGGCTGTCCTTGTACAGGCAGGGCCCTCCCACGTTCAGGCCCGGGGTGGGCAGGTCCAGGCGCGGGTAGTCCGTGTTGGCGGCTTCCATGATGCGGTTGATATTCACGTCATAGGGGGCGCTGATCAGGGCGAATTCGTTGGACAGGGCGAACTGCACGTACCGCGCCGCATTGGTCATGAGCTTGGCGAATTCCGCCTCCAGAGGGGTCACCTGCAGGCACGCCCCGGAGGAGTAGGTGCGGCAGAATCGGGAGACGACATCGAAGTCCTCCCGGGTGTAGGCGCCGATGATGGACGGCAGCGTCGGCATCTCGCAGATCGCCCGCCCCTGGACGCTGCGTTCGGGAAGGCAGGCCAGGTGCAGGTCCCGCCCGACCTCCAACGAAGTGCTCTTCGCCAACCGCCCCGCAATGTTGTCGGTGGTGCCGGGGACCAGGGTGCTTCGCAGCATCAGGACGTGCCCGGGCGCCAGGTGAGGGGCCAGGTCATCCGCCAGGTCATGGAGGGCGTCCATCCTGGGGGTGAGACTCTCATCGGGGGACGTGCCTATCAGAACGGCGATGAACTTGGTCCGGCTTACCACCGAGAGGTCATTTCCCATGCGGAGCGAAGCCGTCGCCAACGCCCGCTCCAGGACCGGCTGCGCTCCCTCCTCGTGGTAGGGGACCTCGCCGGACATGATGCGGCCGGCCGTCTCCTCGTCGACGTCGACCCCGTGCACCAGATAACCGGCATTCGCCAGAACCAGGCTGAAAGCCAATCCCATGTGCCCGGCGGCGCCGATCACCGCAACCTCGCCTGGATCAGTCATTCTCCCCTCGTCTCCCCGCCTCGGCTCCGGGGTCCCGATACGGCGTCACAAGGGCCAACTGGCGCAAACCGGGTTCCAGCACCGAGGCCGGCGCACCCGGCCGGGTTTGGCCGGACTCTTCCGTTGCAATCATCTGGACGCGTCGGCAGGGATTTTGCTTTCCGGCGCCGGTTCCCTGCTCTGCGCAACGGCAGCCGTCCCCTCTCTAACCGGTCCTGGCTCTCTCCGCAGCAATAGGGGAATTGACATTGCGATCAGCTTCAAGTCCAGCCAGATTCCCGCGTTGCGGATGTACAGAAGGTCGTAACGCAGCTTGTTCCGCTGCGTCGCCCAAATTCCCCCCCGGACCTGGGCGAGGCCCGTAATGCCCGGCAGCGCGGCAAGTCTCCGGCTGAACTCGCAGGTCCCCCGGTCATCGTATTCGTAGGCGCATGGAGTCATGGGCCGGGGTCCAACCAGGCTCATCTCGCCCTTCAGAATGTTCCAGGCCTGGGGGGCCTCGTCGAGATGGCAGGATCTCAGGTGCCTGCCGACCCGCGTGATGCGCCGGTCGTTGACCTCGGTATACATCGGGCCCAGGCGGTCGGCGTCCGGAGTCATCGTCCGGAACTTCACTATCACGAAGGGCTTGCCATGTCTGCCCAACCGCTTCTGCCGGTAGAATACCGGTCCCCCGTCTTCCAGGAATATCAGGAGCGGTATCAGCGACCAGACCAGAACCCAGACGGGAAGCAGCGCCAGGTAGACGCAGCACAGAACGGCAAGGTCGAAGAGGCGCTTGTAATGCCCCCCGGCGGGGGAGTTCCTCTGTTTTTCAGCAGTCATCCCAATAACGAAGCCAAACCCGGAGCCGAATGGCGTTGCCCAACGGCTGCTGGACCCAAAGTAAGACTTTCCAGGCACCGTGCGCGGGTGGAACATGGTTGCTTCCAAGACAACCGCACCCGGAGCCCGGCCCCTTCCCGCCCGGTCGCTACGTTCTGCCGCAGGCGTTCCGGGCAAGAGACGCCAGCAAAACCCTACACCACAATCCATAGAATAGTCCGTATTTTCAAGACCATATTTTGTATGGGTTGTTGTATAATTCTGCCTGGCCAGCTATGTGATCAGGGCAAGGCCCCGCCGCCCTTGCAGCGGTGGGCGGGTACGAGCCAGGGAGGAAGAGATGATGGAGTCAGACCAGCGGGGCCGGGAAAACGAGATGCTGCGGGAACGCCTCTCCCGCCTGAGCCAGGCCAGCCGGCGCATCAACGAGAGCCTGGACTTCGAGACGGTGCTCCAGGGGGTGCTGGACTCGGCGCGCTCCCTGACGGTGGCCCGCTACGGCGTGATGACGCTCCTGGACGGCGGGGGCGGGGTGGAGCACCACCTGACCTCCGGGTTCACCGCCGGCGAGGCCGAAGCGCTCTGGCTGACGCCGGAGGGGCTGCGCTTGTTGGAGGCCCTGACCGGCTCCCCCGAACCCCTGCGCCTGCCCGACCTGACCGAGCACGTCCACGGCCTGGGCTTCACCGACTTCCGAATCCCTTTGCCGGTGGGGGTGTTCCGGTTCATGGCGGCGCCCATGTTCCACCGAGAGGTCCGGGTGGGCCACGTCTTCGTGGGGGACAAAGAGGACGGGGAGGAGTTCAGCCAGGGCGACGAAGAGACCCTGGCGATGTTCGCCGCCCAGGCGGCCCTGGTCATCGCCAACGCCCGCACCCACCGGGAGGAGCGGCGGGCAAGGGCCGACCTGGAGACCCTGGTCAACACCACGCCGGTGGGGGTGGCGATCTTCGACGCTAGGACCGGGGAGATGGCGTCGGTGAACCGGGAGGCGCTGCGCATCGTGGACGGCCTGCGGGAGGAGGGCCGGCCGCCGGAGGAATTGCTGGGTCTGGTGACCTGCGTGCGCTCCGACGGGAGGGAGTTCTCCCTGCGGGACTTCACCATGGCGGAGCTGCTCAGCGCCGGGGAGACGGTGCGGGCCGAGGAGGTCGCGCTGCGGGTCCCCGACGGGCGCAGCATCGGCGTCCTGCTGAATGCCACCCCCATTCGCTCCGAGGACGGGGAACTGGCGTCATTCGTGGTGACCTTCCAGGATCTGACGCCCCTGGAGGAACAGGAGCGGCTGCGGGCCGAGTTCCTGGCCATGGTCAGCCACGAGCTGAGGACGCCGCTGGCGGCAGTCAAGGGGTCGGTGGACACGCTGCTGGAGGCGGCGGGGGATCTGGACCCGGCGGAGTCGGCCCAGTTTCACCGCATCATCCGGGACCAGTCGGACCAGATGCGCTTCCTCATCGGCGACCTGCTGGACGTGGCCCGCATCGAGACGGGAACGTTGCCGGTGGCACCGGAGCCCTCGGACCTGCACGCGCTGGTGGAAGAGGCCGGCACCAGGTTCCAGAGCGGCGACGCCAGGAATCCCCTGCATGTGGAACTGGCCGAGGACCTGCCGATGGCGCTGGCCGACCGGCGGCGGGTGGTCCAGGTGCTCAGCAACCTCCTCACCAACGCCGCCGGGTACTCCCCCGAGGGGTCGCCCATCGTGGTCAGCGCCCAGCGTGAGGGGGTCCACGTGGCCCTGTCCGTATCGGACCAGGGGCGGGGCATACCGGCAGACCTGCTGCCGGAACTGTTCCGCAAGTTCTCCCGGGGTTTGGGGACGGAACACTCGTCCAACGTTGACGGGTCGGGGCTGGGCCTGGCCATCTGCAAGGGCATCGTGGAGGCCCACGGCGGACGCATCCGGGCCGAGAGCGGCGGCCCCGGCCTGGGGGCCAGGTTCACCTTCACCCTGCCGCTGGCGGAGGGGGCTGCGGTTCCGGCGCCGGCGCCGCCGTCCCCCGCCCGTACCAGGCGGACGACCAGGGACCGGGTGCGGGTTCTGGCGGTGGACGACGATCCCCAGGCTTTGCGTTACGTCAGGGAAATCCTGACCAGGGCGGGCTACGCGCCGGTGGTCACCGGCGACCCGGCCGATGTGCCGAAGCTGATGGCTGAGCAGAAGCCCCACGTAGTCCTGCTGGACCTGGTGCTGCCGGGCAGCGACGGCATCCAGCTGATGCACGACATCCGCCGGACAGTAGACGTGCCCGTGATCTTCGTGTCGGCCTACGGCCAGGACGACACGGTGGCCAGGGCTTTGGACATGGGGGCCGCCGACTATTTGGTGAAACCCTTCTCCCAGACGGAACTGGCAGCAAGAATCCGGGCAGCGCTCAGGAAGCGGCTGGAGCCCCTCCCTGGTGAGCCGTCGGTGTCCTTTGCTACGGGTGGGCTGAGCATCGACTACGCCCAGCGCAGGGCGACGCTGGACGGAGAGCCGGTGGACCTGACGGCCACGGAGTACGCGGTGCTGTACGAGTTGGCGGTGCACGCGCCCCGGGTGCTGAACCAGAGCCTGCTGCTCCAGCGGGTGTGGGGGCCGGAGCGGGTGGGCGAGGGCTGGCTGGTGCGGGACGTGGTGAAGCGGCTGCGCCGCAAGCTGGGGGACGATGCCGCCGACCCCAGGTACATCATCACCGAGCCACGGGTGGGTTACCGGATGGCGGCGGGGGAGGGGGAGGAACGATTCCCGTCCTCTTCAGGGACCGCAGCGCCCGGCGCGGATGGTGTAGCCTGAACGGGTGCCAGATTCAAGACCGAGCCGGGTTGGCTACGCCTGCCAGGGCATCCTCACGGCTGTTTTGTCAGGTCGTCTCGAAAGGGACAAAGCCCGGAGAGATGTCTGCTGGACGTGGGCATATAATGGGATTCGGATCCCAGTGGTGACGGCATCAGGAGGTGGGACCATGGGTTCAAGCAAACACGATGAGGGCTCTTACCCGGAGCTCTTCCCGGAAGACTACGGCCAGCGGCTGGAACGGCTCTTGGAGCTTGCCGATATATCGTGGGAGCAGTTCGCCGATTTCCTCGGCGTCGAGTATGACCTCGTGATGGAGTGGCGCGAAGGCGCCATCCCCAGCGGCGGGCAGGTGTGGCAAATCATGCATCTGGCGTGGAACGTTCCCGGGGGAATGGAGGTAATGCTTCCGGAGACCGCCGGGGACGGGGAGCAAACGACGTGAGCCGCATGGGTTAACGGGTCGAAGGCTTGGAGCCACCGTGGTGCCCTCCACCGCTTGACCGAAAATTGTCGCCGGACAACCTTTGCTATGGGGGGCGCTCTCTACCGGCTTGAAGTCCAACGGTCCGCCCACAGGGGATCAATTTGCACCAAGTTATTGAACTGTGTGGTTGTCAACTGGCTTCAAGTCCCACGGCCCATGTATACCTGATTTTTTGGTGTTGATTGGATAACGGATACCCTTGCCACCGAGGTCTTGCGGGGAATGCGGGAAGCGGCGTCCCGGGGTTTCTGGGTCGCCAGCCGGGTACCCTACGGCTACCGGAAGGTCTACGTCCAGGACGGGGCAAAGAAACGGCCTACCCTGGAACCCGACCCGGACACGGCTCCCGTTGTCCAGCGCATCTTCAATCTGGCTGAATCCGGCAAGGGAATCCTAGACATCACCCGCACCCTGAACGGCGAAGGCATCGCCAACCCCACCGGAAGGCAGTGGGCCAAGAACGGCGTCCACATCATCCTGAAAAACGAGGCTTACACGGGCACCCTGGTATGGGGTGAAGGCGCCAAGGACAAGGGAGAGCCGGTCAGGGTGGAGAAGGCTTTCCCCGCCATCATCACCAAGACCCAGTTCCGCAAGGTCAACAGGCAGATGCGCTCCCGCGCTCCCAGAAAGGCCCATCCCCGCCGCGTAGGAAGCTCCTACCTGCTCAGCGGCCTGGTCAAGTGCCGCGCCTGCCGACGGGCCATGTCGGGGCAGGACTCCAAGGGCGGGAAGTTCGCCTACTACGTCTGCCAGTCTCTGATGAAACAGGGCAGCGGGGCCTGCGACTGTCCCAGGCTCAACGCCCGGCGCTTCGAGGAGATGGTGGTGGGGAAGATTCGGGAGAACGTGCTCACCGAAAGCAACATCAGGGAACTGGTAAAGCTGGTGGACGAGGAGATGGACGGCATCGCTAGGGAGCAGCGGCAGAGGCTGGAAACCGCTGAATCGGAGCTTGCCGACGTTAAGCGCAGGCTGGACCGGCTCTACAACTTGGCAGAAACCACCGACCTGGACATCGAGGACTTCAAGCCCCGCATCAAGGACCACCGGGAGCGGCAGGAGCACCTTGAGGCCACGGCGGCTGAGGCGCGGTCCATGCTGTCCCAGCGGCGGGTCGTCTTGGACGACGTGGAGACCATCACCGCCTATGCGCAGGACCTGAGCCAGTTTCTGAATGAAAGCGAGCTTACCGAGCGGCGGGCCTTCATCGAGTCCTTCGTCAAGGAGATCGTGGTGCAGCCCGGAGGGGCTCTGCTGCGCTACACCATCCCCATGCCGGAGGATAGCCCGATAGAGGGAAGGGATGCCGAGGAGGTCGCCTTGGCCTCACCGGTACTGTCTACCGTCAAGTCTGGTGGGCCTGACTTTACGGTAGGCAGTACCATCTTTGAGATGTGGATGGATTTGGGAGCCGTCCCTGCTAACTCAGGCAGGCGACACACCGCTGGATATTAAACTGTGCCGCGCACGGCATCCCGGACCAGTAACCCGACAAAAATCGAGAGTCCACACATTCATCACTTTGTTCCTTCATCCTGCCAGCAATTATAGCCAAATTATCGACGCGCGTTCACATAAGGTATTCGGCAGGATCGGTGAAACGTCGTAAGATTGGACTGCTGTTGCCACGATGCGCGGCTGGCGGTAACATTTTCTGAAGCTAGAATCGGCGTGCGGACCTTGGAACATCCAACATCGACCGGCAAGCATCGCGACGCATCTCTGGGCGGTTCCTTCCGCAATCCTGGCCGAGGAATGTTGCCGTAGCCGACCACATTTGGGGGAATGCTCATGACCGACAGCAACCTCACATCGTCTGAAGTTTTGCCAACGCCTGAACAATGGCTGGCTCTGCATCAATCGTTTCGCAGATACTGCGAGGTCGAACCCTGGAGAGACCTGGCCAACGAAGATCTGATAGTCGTCGAAGACCCGCTGGGACAGTACACGGGCTACTGCGTTGCCCTGGGGGACGGAGACTTGGTCTATGGGCTGGGAGTTTACCTGGGAGACATGGGGCTGTCCAACTACCTTGCCACTATCTCGGATGTGGATGATCCGGACGGAACCGCCATGCTGGAGCGCCAGTTATCGTTGAGCGCCATGCTGTCCGACCGGGAAGAACTGGAAGCCCAGGAACGCAAGGCCATGCGAGAACTGGGCTTGAGGTACCGGGGCCGGGGCAAGTGGCCCATGTTTCGGAGCGCCAGGCCCGGATACTGGCCGTGGTTCGTCAATACCGACGAGGCTTGTTTCCTGACCGCCGCCCTGGACAACGTTATCGAAATCACTGAACAGGCCAGGAGTGGGAAGCTGTACCTTCATTCGCATCGGGACTCGGACGAATTTCTGGCGCGAGTGCCGGTAGGCGCGGGCTGGAAAACCGAGTGGCGAAGATTGGTCGTGCCGGACCTGCCCAGGGCGGAGGTTGTCGCAGACATGGAACGTCTGCAATTCATTCTGCGCTCGGCACCCCGAGGAATGGCCGTCTGGGAGTTGACGGCTTCCTACGTGCCCGCGTTCGTACAGGCGACAAGGGATGATCGGCCCTATTTGCCGACGCTGGTCATGCTGATAGACAGGGGCACGCAGCTAATCCTCGACTGCCGTTTCCTGGGTGAGACTCCTTCCGCGACCGAAAAGCAGGAACGCCTGCTGGAGTTGCTGGAAAGCGGTTACCCCCTACCGGCTCGGATCGTGTGCGACCGGGACAGCGTAGCCGAGGTATTTGCCCCAATTGCCCAGGAACTGGGGATAACGCTGGACGTTGGACCCACGCCGACTCTGGAGGAACTCAAGGAAGACCTGCTGGAGTCGATTTCTCGTTGATCATTGGCGCGAACCATTAACGTGAATAAGCGCCGACGGTCGCTCTTCTGGAATAAACTCCGGTTTTCCACTACCCTCGGACAAATTCTCTACTTTCGCGGCTCCTGGATAGGCGGGCTTTTCCGAGGGCTGCTCGACTTCTGCTTTGGCGGCTCGGCAGGAACACGGGCACTGGGTAGCGTTACGGCCTGGTTGACCGCCAGATCTGTAAGTCCAGAGCTTCCAGGGTCGGTTACCAACGTAAGCTGATTGTCCGCTGAAGGCTGCTTTTCGTTCGGAGATTCGGGTGGTGGTTTGCTAGGCATCTGGCTCCTCCGTATTGATGTCGTGAGGGACTCTGTTGGTCCAGAGATATGGTTGCCCTCTGGAACCCTTCGGGAGAACCAAGGAGCATCTCACGTCGATTGAGGTGATCCACCTCGGAATCGCCAAGCTCAAGTCCACCACGTTCGTCTCGCCCGGTTCCAAGGCAATTCCGGGATTATTATTCCTGACAAGGTACTGAACATTCCACGGGAATTCAACGGGCGGTCCGTCAGTGGTGAAATACGCTGAATATTCTTCAACCTTGGACTCTACTGCTTCGTCGTCGAAGGGGGCGAGCACCCTGACCTCCCACATCAGCGCGTCGCATTTCGCAATGACTTGAGACGTATTGGTTACGCTGGCAATGGCGGAGATAGCCGTCCAATTCTCACTCGCTGACCGGGAGCTCACCGCGAGTTCAACTTTGATGGAAGGCTTGGCTGACCTGAACAGGTTGAAGCGGATGATCGCTACGAGAGCGGTCAACACGAATACGACGGCCGGCGTAATGTGAAAGAGAATTTGCGACCACATCAGTGTAGTTCACCACAAAAACGATTCAAGGCGCAGAGACCCCAAACGGAATTCATCAACCTTGGTTTCGCTGATTGTACGCCAGTACGTTAGATCGATGCTCATTCCTGACCTTATACGTATATTCGGAAAAAATAGCGACTTTCAGGCTCAATGACGTCCCAATACTCGAATGGGTTGGTTCTAAGGAGCGACAGCGAGGCCCGTCTGTTGAAATGAAATCCTTGCTTCTGAGCATTGGCTGAGATTTCTCTCCAATTCGCCTCAATCTGTGATTCAACAAAAGCCGCCGTGCGCTTGATTTTATCGGCATCCCTCAAATCAAGAAAGTGTTCCCGCCCTGATGTAAGGCCGACGCCTGGGTCTATGTAGATAGTGCCATCCGGCATATCCAAGAAAGTGGCGACGCCTGCCTTCCTCAGTTCTTGACGATCTTCATCCCGCAATTCCCATCTCAGTTTGGTTGCACCGCGCACCCGGCAATCTTCCAAAACGCTCGGCCAGTTTTCATGGATGATCGTGATGAGTTCTTTCTTGGCCCAGGGTGGGGGACTATGGCTCATGACGGTAATCAAATAAACGCAATCATCCTCCACTAAACAAAAGAGCAACTCGTTCGTCCGTTCGACAAACCCGTCAGCCTCAATTTTCCCTCCGAGATGAAAATGGTGAATATTCCAATGGTCCAGCAACCCGTCCAGGAACTTTGTGCTTTCAATTCTCCTTGATCTGTATGGCCGCAGGTCTGCACCCGTCAATATGGCCCCCTCAAGTCCATGCAGACCTTCCAGACGATCTGGAGGGCATCGAAACTGCGGGGCCTTCTCTATGTTCCTGGGTCGCGCCTGTATCGCGTACCGTTCCATTTTCAGATACAGCATTACAGCAGCGTGGTCGTCACTTGGGACATCCACGGCATCGTATCCTTGGAGCGCCATATCGCGCCGAAGGGCCTCCGCGAAATCCTTGAACAAGCTAACCTGATAGTTCGAACTTGGTTCCATGATTTCCGGCCCTCCGTCTTCAGTATGCTCTTGCAGGATGGGCTATTAAGGTTTCAGGCAACGAACCCAAGACCCGGAGGTTCTCGAACGGCGAAGCGCGTTCTCTGTGCCTTGCCTGCATGGACTAGATAGTCCTCCATGGGTGATGGTGATCTCATTCCACGTATCGAGCAGTCCTGGGCCGTCGCTTACCGCCGTGAACCGACGGCTCGGCGCACCACTTGGCCGCCATTCTGCGCACAGCCCCATATAGCCTGCTATCGAAGCCCAGTAGGTCGCAGACAACCCTCCTATCAAGTAAGGCACGGTTGGCATCGGCGTCGGCCAGATAGACCGGCTGTAACTCCAGCTCGCTAAACTGGTCGAAAATAGCCCCAGCCGTCGCAATCTGCGCATCAGTGAGAGTTCTGAAGTCAAGGACGGGAAGGTTTTCGGCTGATCGGATGGTCATGCCCGCTTTACTGGATTGCTGTCGGCTCGAGTGCCACCAATGAGACAGCAACCCCAATGTACTATTGCCCCAGATCACAAAGGCACAGTCAAAGACATCGTATTCGAACATCACGTTAGGCCATACTCTGCCGCCCGCCGACGGTTGATTGGTGAAGGCCACTGCAAGGGCCTGTGAGCCGAAAGTAAAATCAAGGTTCAGATGTGCCCGGCTAGCCTTGGTCCAGACCGCTGCCGCTTTCTCCTCCATCCCTCGCCGTACGCGCAGTTGCGAATCCGGTTCACAAACAATCCTGGTTTCCTGCTTGGCGTTGTGGTTCCACAGAGCCGGATAGGTTGCTGTTGGGCTGGGCGCAACCTTGTCGAAAGGACCCCGCGGCGCAGGTCCGGTAATGTCACGGTGTACCAACCCGAGCTTGCCTACTTCACCCAACGGCGCAACGGGTAGCGGCCGCGGGTTTGGTCGGCCAGGCAACCACAACTGGGACTGTGTCAAGGCATGAGCGGTTTGTGCCAGGGACCCGTCCAGCAGGCGTACCCCGCTCCAATGACCGTCGTCAGCTGGTCCAGCAAGCAACTCGCCTATCAATTCGTCGCCGATGGAGAGCGGGGAGCCGCCATAAGGTCCATCCTCAATACTGCGAGGATTTTCCAAACCAATGATATTGCCGGCGACGGCGGCGGCATGCACAAAACTCTTTGGTCGCCGACTCAACGAAGCAAACCGTACCGAAACCGATTTCTGCCCCGCATCGGAGTTCTTGCGAGCCACCATCAGGCATTCAGCCATACCGGTATCAGAGGAAAAGGACATCTCATTGCCGTTCGCGGCGACGCTGATGACTTCCAAACCGGAGTACTCCTGGGCCAGTAGATGGCGGAAGTCCTGCCACGATAAACCCGCAGCGGCTGACAGGGGCAGCACCAGGGCCAAAACTCCACCAGGCTTGAGCTTCCGGTGGCCCAGCGCCACAAACGCCGACGCAATCCCCGCGTTGCCGTGGTAGCAGGTGTCCTTGCCCAGCTGATTGATGCGTTCGCCCATTGCGGTTTGGTCCGCATCAGTTGCGTCAAAGGCAGCAAATGCCGGGTTGGTAACGTCCGCGTGGGCTCCCTCGTGGTTGGTGGCGCGGGTGAACGGAGGGTTCATGATCACCAGGTCAAACCCGTCGTCGGGGATGTCCACGTTGACTTGGGCAGCGGTCTCCTCACCGACGCTGCCGGTACGGAGTGCAGGGTCGTTGGTGTTGAACAGGGTCATTACTTGCGAAGGCTGTAGCAATTCCAAGGAGCCGATTTTAATACTGCCGTCGCTCTGCCGCCCGTAGGCCATGGTGTAAAGGCGAGACTGGTTGAACCCTACGCTGGGTTGTGCTCCAGACAGAGTTGAACCGGTAATGTGGATGGCCGAGGGCATTACGTCGCAGCCATAAAGAACATCTTCCATCAGGGCTTGGTGCAGGTTGGCCGGATCGCCCCCCGCGTTGGCGTGGCGAGCCGCGACCTGTTCGTACACTGCCG